>CANQRV010000025.1 GCA_947626355.1 uncultured Muribaculaceae bacterium | reverse complement strand
TGTATCGGGGCATATATCGCATCCTCGGCCCATTTCACAACCTCAATTTTACGCCATTTACTGAATATCCCTATGTAGGCCAGCTGGATATCCTCCTCCTCATTACCCTCTGCCTGACGGCTGTCGGCATATCCCATGTGCGTGTTCAGTTTCCGTAGCTGGCTGATGGCATTGTTGCGCACGCAGCGCAACAGATAGCAGAGCCATACTCCCGCCTGTCCAAGTCCCTCCCGATGGAGATAGGTCTGCATCACGGCATTCTGCACGCAGTCTTCCGCCATATACGAGAGCTCCATTCCCAGCAGTCTTGACGCGTAGAGCACCATATCGGCGTAGTGCATCCGATAGAAAGGCCCGATGTCGCCCTGCCTGAAATGTTGGAAAGCCGTCTCGCTTGTGGTCACCGCTATTGTGGTTTTGCCCGTAAAGTTATCTATTTGTCAGCTAATATGCGAATGCAGATGCCGGAGGGCAGTCCTTATTCTGTTCTCCTGCTCTGCTGCGGTGTGGTTATCGAATCATTTTCTTGGTTACTTTCGAGCCCTTTTTCTCGATGTAGAGGCCGCTCGACGGATGGGCCACACGGCGTCCCTGCATGTCGTAGTAGACGGCAGGCTTGCTGTCGGTGTCGTCGATCTGCTCCACGGAGGTGCTGTCGGTAAGTGAGAGCATACCCTCCGTAAGCCCGTTAAGAGTGAATGTCACATCATAGGTGGAGCTTTTGGAATGCATCCTGGAGACCGACAGGATGAAGGAGGTGGTGCGCGATTCCATACTGAGGCTCTCGACTGCCGGAGTGGCCGAAAAACATCTCCGCCAGCTGAAGGAGGCCGTTAATGATGATGGCGGCGATGCGGTCTCACGGTCGCTTGAGGTGGCCAATCATGACTTTATCCAGAGGCTGGGCGAGGCGCATCCCGACCTGACCCGGGGCGAGATACGCATGGCCATATTCATCAACATGGGAAAGTCGACGCGGGAGATCGCCGAGATGCTCAACCGCTCTGTAAGGACTGTGGAGACAGTGAAATACCGGCTCAACAAGAAGCTCTCCGACGCCCTCGGCGAGCGTAGCCTTCCTCAATACCTCTCCACCTTCGGTTCGACCCACGCCGCGCCCTGACCCCACCGACTCTTGACCGGCTCATGCCCCTTGACGGATCTTGACTCTTGACTCTTGACTCTTGACTCCTTACGCCTTCCTGCCTTATATCTTCTTTACATATTGCTTGGGTGAGCATTGCATACGCTTCTTGAAGGCGTCTCTGAAAGTCTTCACATCGCGGAAGCCGCATTTCTCCGCCACCGTCTGGACATTGGCGTCGCCGGCCCTGAACATCTCCACCGCCTTGCTCACCTTGTAGGAATTGATGAAATCCACGAGCGAATAGCCTGTCAGGGCCTTCACTTTCTTGTAGAGAGCCGAATGGCTCATCGCCATCCCCTTCACGAGGGTCTCTATGCTGAAATCGGGCGACCGCATGTTCTCCTCTATTATCTCGCGGCAGCGCGACAGCAGTTTCTGCTCCTGTGGATTGAGGCGGGAGTCATTGTCGCGTTCCGAATGCGCCGACAGCTGCTCGAGCTGCCGTTTGAGAAGCTTCATGCTCAAGGGCTTGGTGAGGTAGATGTCGGCTCCCTCGTCGAGCGCCGCGAGTTTGTCGCTGTCTGAATTGAGCGATGTGAACACGGCCACCTTCACTCCCGCGAGCTCCCGGTCGGAGCGGATGTCCCTGATAAGCCGGTGGCCGTCGGAGCCGTCAAGTATGATGTCGGTAAGTATGATGTCGGGCTTTTCCTGCCGTGCCTGCCGCAGGGCCTCCTCGGCGCTGGTGGCGCATGCCACCCGGTAGTCGCCTGTCAGCGACGCGGAGAGCACGCCGAGCGTCTCGGCGTCGTTGCCAGCGAGAAGGATATATCTTCCTGAAGCCGGATTGGGCGCGATTGGCGCGGGCTCCTTTTCCTCCCTTGTCCCCGCAAACGCCGGAAGCTCCCGCTCTCCGCATTTCTTAGGCAGCGTGACGGTGAATTCCGATCCCTTTCCCTCTTCGGTCTGCAGGGTGATGCTTCCTTTGAGATGCTCCACGAGCTCCTTCACGAACGACAGCCCTATGCCGTCGCCTCCACCCTCGCGCCGCCCACTCTCGGTGCGGAAATACGGCTTGAATATCTCCTCTCGCATCGGTTCCGTTATTCCGATGCCGGTGTCTTTCACCACAATGGCTGCGGAGTCCGGGGTCTGGGTAAGGATGAGGGTGATGTGTCCTCCGGGACGTGTGTATTTGAACGCATTGGTGAGGAGGTTGGTCACTATGACCTCTATCTTCTCGCTGTCGCTGCATATCCTCACGTGGAGCGTCTCGTGGATGTAGCTGAAATCTACGTCTTTCTGTCGGCAGAGTGTCTCCGCGTCTTTCGAGAGGGTCTCCAGCAGCTGCGTCAGGTCTATGTCGCGTCTTATGGTCTGCAGGTGGCCGAGCTCCATCTTCCTCGTGTCGATGAGATGGTCGATGAGCTGATATAGGCGTCGGGTCTGGCGGTAGATGCCTCGTAGGAACGACCGTCGTGCGGTTATCGTCTCGGTCGGCTGCTCAAGCAGTTCCTCCATCTGGGCTCCGATCAGGAATGCCGGAGCACGGAGCTCATGGGTGATCCGGGTGTAGAAGTCCAGCTTCTCTTCGTTGAGCTTTTCTGACGCCTCTTTCTCGATTGTGGCTATGCGTGCGCGTTGCTGGCTTATCATCCTGTCGCGCCATAGCCAGATCGCGAGAGCGCAGACCGCGCCTCCGGTGAGCCACCACAGCGTCAGCGCCCACCAGCTCGCCTGCCAGGGAGGGCGCACCCTTATGCCCATTGATATCGGGTCGCTCCAGCTGCCGTCGGGGAGGGTGTGGCGAAGCTCGAAGGTGTATTTCCCCGGCGGCACGTTGGTGAAGTCGGCCCGGGTCTCCGGCGAGGGCTCGCTCCAGGTCTCGTCAAACCCGGCGAGACGGTGGGAATACTGCACCAGCCCCGGATACACCAGGTCGGGCAGCGCGTAATAGATGGAGAAGAAATTCTGGTCGTGGCTCAGCGTCACGTTTTCGGTCGTTCCGCTGTAGAGCGAGATCTGCTCTCCGTTTGCCCCCATAACGGCCAGCTCCGTGAAACTCGGCTCGGGATACGGCCCCTGGCGCCCGCCTGCCGGCGGCGACTGAAAATACACCACTCCGTCGATGGAGCCGAAATATATCATCCCCCCCTGGGAGGCCGCAGCGCTCATGGTGTAGGTGGTGGGTATGCGCGGGTCGCGGATTCTCAGGAATGTCATGGTCTCCGGATTGAAACGGTATAGCCCGTTTTCTGTCCCGGCCCACAGGAAGCCGTTGGAGTCTTCCGTCATCGACGTCACGTGAGTGTTCACGAGTCCTTCAGCCGTACCGTATCGCGCCATTCTCGATGGGGAATGCGTATTGAATGCGTAGAGGCCGTCGTTATGCAGGTTCACCCATAGTGTGCCTTTGCTGTCGAGGTAGATGTATTCTGCCGATTTCGACGGAAGCCGGATATCGTCGGGAGCACCCGACGCCGTATGCGACCGCTGCACCGCTTTCATCGTCGAGGTGTCGTATTTCAGCAGCCCGTTGTGCTTGGTAGCCACCCACATATATCCTCCCTGGCGTGCCATGGAGGTCACCGACGCCCCGGCGGCTCCTTCCACCGGTTGAAATATCCCCGTAGCTTTGCGGAATACCGTCAGGTTGGTGCCTCCGATCCATATGTTTCCCTTTCCGTCGTCGGCGATGGTCCATAGTTTGTTGTCATGTTCCATCTCCTCGGGTATGGTGTAGGTGACCGCCGACCCGTCGGCCGGGTTGAGGCATACCAGCCCCTTGGTGTAGACCGCACACCACACCCGTTGGCCGTCGGCCGCAAAGGATATCACGTTGTCTCCGGGCAGACCGCTGTTGGCGGCGTTGAGGTTGCGGCGCTCCGTGAAGTCGCGGCTGCAGATGTCGATGCCCCCGCCGTCAAGCCCCAGCATCACGTTTCCGCCCATGGGGAGTATGGCCGTGACTATGCTGTAGCTGATGGCTCCGTTGTCGGTCGTGGCATAGCGGAAATAGTTGAGAGTGGGGGAGAAGAGTGCTATCCCGTGGCGGTAGGTCCCGATCCAGAGGTTGTCGTTGCGGTCGCTGTATACCGTATAGAGCGCGTCAGACGACAGGGTGGAGTTGGTGAGCGTGTACTGCGTCTGTTTGCCGTCGCCGCTTTCCTCTATCAGGCCGTCGCCGTCAGTGGCAAAGAAATAAGACCCGTGGTGTGCCGTCACCGACATGAGGTTGGGAGGCACCCGGAGATCGCTGTCGCGCGTCAGCGCCCTGCTTCGCGGGTCGATGCGGAATGCGCGCGACTCATGCCCGATGCCGTAGCCGGCGAATATCTTGTTGGCCGTCGTGTCGCAGTATATGTTGGTGTAGGTGTCGAAGTTTGACGGGGAGTCGATATGGCTCAGCGCTTTTGTCGCCGTCCGGTCGAGTAGCGTCACTCCTCTGTCGGAGATTGTCAGTATTTCCCCGTTGCGCCATAGTGTGAAGTCGGCTATATGTCCTACGGGCGGCTGTTTCACCGGCCGGAATATGTATCCGTGATGTCCTCCGCCCTCGTCTTCAAGTTCCGCTATCCTGCCGTCGCCGAGTAGTGCCAGCATTCCCGAAGGGGTCTGCAGCAGATGGCTGACCCTCTGTTGAATCCGGAGCGGCTCCTTCCCCTTTTCCTCCCTGAGTCGTGAATGATGGAATGTTCCGTCGGCGTAGTCGTAGAAGTCGAGACCGCTGTCGGTGGCTATCCACAGTCCGTCGGGTCTCACGGCGAGGTCGCGTATCATGCCGTTGCATAGCGAATGCGGATTCCCCGGCTCATGCCTGAACACCCTTGTCTGAATCCCGTCGTAGCGCACGAGCCCCTGCCAGGTGCCTCCCCATAGGAAACCTTTTGCATCCTGGGCGATGACGTTCACTGAGTTGTCGGGCATCCCTTCCTGAAGGCCTATCCTTTTGAAGTAGGGACGGCTTCCGGAGGTCTGCGCTTCGGTCTGCCATGAGGCTGCCGTCAGCAGTATGAGAAGTATGGTGAAGAGTAGTTTCATGGGTCATCGGTGAGGGTGAGGCGCCTGCGTCGCTTGCGGCTCCTCCTTCATTGTCTTTTGCAAATTTAGTGTTTTTTGCTGATATCTCAGCCGAATACTTCTTTTTTCTTAAGTAAGAAGGCGGAAATATCGGATGAAATTCGTATTTTCAGGTGGTTTTTCGCCTGTTCTCCCTCTTTTTGTGGTATATTACGAATTTCTTCCCCTTTTATACGAATGTCGTTTCATGCCCGGCTTTTATATGCAGTAATTTTGAGCCGTTAATCAGAAACAAGCGAAACCTGACATATATCATTACCATGTGCCCGACATCTACACTCAATCATACGGCAGGCGCCGCAGCGGCTTTTTCAGCCGTCCTGGCTGCCATATGCCTCTTCTCCGGCCCTGAATCCATGGCCGGTAGCCGGGTATCTCCTGATCCATCTTCTACGACCGAAACCTTCAATCTTACTTCCTCAACATCACATTCAGTCATTATTGCAGAGGCTTTGTCCCACAGTGCAGACAGAAGCCTCCTCGCCACAGACAGCCCCCGCTCTTCTGAGACGGGGGGCTGTGACGGTGGCTCTTCTCTTTCCGCCGATGCCGCACAGACCAGGCTTCCCGAAGGCGACCCGCGTCGCGACGCTTATGACGGCTATCGCCTCGTATTTGCCGAGGAATTCAGCACCGACGGCAAGCCCGACTCCACGATATGGAAATATGAGGAGGGATTCTGCCGCAATCATGAAGACCAGTATTACAACGCAGACCGCAACACATATATAAAGGATGGCGTGCTCGTGATCGAGGCCCGCGACGACAGCGCTCTCGCCATCCCCAATCCACGATATAATCCTGCCGACGGCTCATGGCCCTCCTCGCTGGGCCCTCACATCGGCTGGACTTCCGGCTCCATGATGACCAAAGGCACTCCCGATGGCGGCTACTCATGGCTTTACGGCATCTATGAGGTGCGGGCCAAGGCGCCGCGTCATCTCGGATGCTGGCCCGCTATATGGTCGACCGGCCAGAAATATGAATGGCCCTATGGCGGGGAGATCGACATCATGGAATATTACGGCGGCGGAATCCACGGCAATGTGGCCTGGGGCAACGGCGGTCGATACGACGCGGCCTGGAACAGCGCTTTCGTGCCCGACTCGCGCCTCGGTGAGGGCTGGGACGACGACTACCATATCTGGCGCATGATATGGGAGCCCGAGCACATCGCTTTCTGGTGTGACGACATCCTCGTCAACGATATTCCTCTCGACTCGACTGTCAATGCTCCGGCTTCAGGCGACTTCGACCATGGCGACCGTGTCAACCCTTTCCGTGAGGTGCGTCAGAACCTCTGGCTCAATCTCGCCTTAGGCGGCGACAACGGCGGCTCGCTCGACGATACCCCAAGTCCGGTGCGCTATCTCATCGACTATGCCCGCATATATCAGAAGGAGGGCACCGACGGCGCTGCCGCTCTGCATATCGATCCGATCGTCTCGGAGCCGCGTTTCAATGTGCCTGACGGCGTGGATGTGTGTGGCAGCCCTGATGGCGAATGATTCAGACAATACAGGTATTTATCAATATAATCCGCGATATTTTAAATATTTAGACATTAATTCCACACAGGGAATGCAAGGTAGTGAAAGATTGTTTTTTTAGTTGGATTTGGGCAGACGCGGCATCCCATGCCGCGTCTCCTTTTTTCATCCTTTCCGGCTGAATTTCCGTAGGATGGCGCGGGGCACGAACTCGGCATGTCGCAAAAGGGTCGTTCCGAGCCCGAAATGGCGGCGCATGATGTCGAAGCGCTCCATCAGCGACGCCCGATGGTTCTTGTCGGTAAGCCCGTCGCTTAGATAGTCGATCGTCACAGTGTGCAGGTTCACGTTGCGGTCGGCCGACGACCGACGCAGGCAGAACAGAGTCCAGTCGTAGTCGGCCGAGAAACGGTAAGACGTGTCGTATTCCGGCGCCAGCTTCCGGTGCACCATAAACGCCTGATGGCATACAAGCATCCCGCGTGAGAACGACTCATACGTCAGCCGCTCCGGCACCGACAGATGCCGCGGCCCGATCACATTGCGCCCCCGGTCCACCACCACCGTGTCGCCGTAGATGATGTCGGCCCCTTTTCCGTCGGCCAGCCTCGAGCCCTCCTTGTAGAGGCGCAGTGTCTCCTTGGAGTGGAAGGTATCGCCCGCATTGAGAAAGAGCAGATAGCGCCCGCGGGCCATCCGAAGCCCCTTGTTCATCGCGTCGTAGAGGCCATTGTCGCGCTCGCTGAGTATGCGCAGCTCGTGGCGCGCGGCTTTGTGGGCTGTGGAGAGAGTGTGGTCGGTCGACGCCCCGTCGATGATGATGTGCTCGAAGTCGCGGCAGCTCTGCTCCGCCACCGATTTCACCGTCGGTGCTATCTCTCCCGCGGCATTGTAGGTGATCGTGATTATCGACACGAATGGCTCCTTTTCTACTGTCTCGCTCATGGCCTCTTGATATTATGCTTGGAAATAAAGTGCAAATTTAAAACAAAATATTAACTTTGCGATAAAATTCCGCAGCATGAGACTATTTTTAATTGCCGCCGCATGCCTCGCCCTCGCTTTTCAGGCTGTCGCGCAGACCACCCGAGAGGAAGTCTACGCCGACCTCGACAAGGCCGGCGGCGTCTATTACGCATATCCGGCCACCAAGGCCGACAATACGCCGCCGCCCACAGGCTACGAGCCCGTCTACATCAGTCATTTCGGCCGCCACGGTTCCCGCTATCTCATCGACGACGCCGACTATCAGCGTGTGGCTGACGTGCTTCACCGCGCCGACAGCGCCGGTGCGCTCACTCCTCTCGGCAGGCAGCTGATGGCCGACCTCGACACCCTCATGCTCGAGACCATAGGGCGTGGCGGCGCCCTCACCCCTCTCGGTGTGAGGCAGCACAAGGGCATAGCGCGACGCATGGCCGAGAACTATCCCGGAGTCTTCGCCGGCGACAATAAGATCGATGCCCGCTCCACGCTCGTGGTGAGATGCGTGCTGAGCATGGATGCCTTCTGCGAGAGCCTCAAGGAGTTCAATCCCCGCCTACAGGTTACCCGCGAGGCCACGGAGCGACAGCTCGCCTCCATCCGTCCAGGCAGCGCCGAGGCCGACGCCTTCCGCCGCGACACCGTGATGCGGCGCATGCACGACGACTTCTCCCGCCGGATGACCCATCCGGAGCGCCTTGTAAAGGCTGTCTTCAGCGATCATGATTATGTCGCAGCCAATGTCGACCAGCCCGGCTTCCTCTGGGGCGTCTACTGGCTTGCCGCCGATGCACAGAATGTGGAGACACCAATCGACTTCAAGAAATACCTTCTCCCTGAGGAGATGTTCGACATCTGGCAGATCACCAATGCCGGCTTCTACGGCGGACATGCCGACTTCCCCGGCAACAATGGCGTCGTGATCCGCGAGTCGATACCATTGCTGCGCGATGTCGTGGGGCGTGCCGACGCGGCGCTTGCCGGTGGCGACACAGCCGCCGACCTCCGCTTTGCCCATGACGGCAACCTTGTCCCTTTCGCCGCCTTGCTCGGCATCGAAGGAGCCTCCGGGCGCGAGGTGAACATCGACGACTTCTATAAATCGTGGGCCAGCTTCCAGGTCTCCCCGATGGCCGGCAATATACAGCTGATCTTCTTCCGCAATTCCTCGCGTCCCGACGACGTGCTGGTGAAAGTGCTCCACAACGAGAAGGAGGTGCGCATCCCGGTCCCCACCGATATCTTCCCCTTCTACCGCTGGGCAGACTTCAAGCGCTACTACTCCTCCAAATACGGCATACAGTTATGAAAATGGTATTGCAGAGGGTGAGGGAGGCCTCCGTCACTATCGAGGGAGAGAGGGTGTCGGCTATCGGCAAGGGGATACTCGTGCTGCTGTGTGTCGAGAACGGCGACACTCAGACCGATGCCGACTGGATGCTGCGCAAATGCGTCAACATGCGGATCTTCGACGATGACGCCGGAGTGATGAACCGCTCGCTGTTCGATGTCGGCGGCCAGGTGCTCGTGGTGAGCCAGTTTACCCTCGCCGCCTCCGTGCGTAAGGGCAACCGCCCGAGCTATGTCGGAGCCGCCGGCCATGAGCTCGCCGTGCCCCTCTACGAATATTTCTGCTCAGAGGCAGAGAAAGCCCTCGGCTCGCCGGAGAAGGTGGGTCGTGGACGCTTCGGTGCCGATATGCAGGTGGCCCTCGTCAACGACGGTCCCGTCACCATCATCGTCAACTCTCCCTCCCGCGAATAGCTATTGTAGAGACTCACGAGACCCATGCGCCCGGGTCAGCGGTAACCCGCATTTCAAACCGAAACGGTGGCTGCGGCGTTTATAATCAAAGGCCCCATTATGGGCGCTTAATGATTATGAAGAAATTACTGATAGTGGCAATTGCCCTCGCCGGGGCTTTCATCGTGCTGTGCGCTGCCGTGAGGCCCGTCGCGAAGAAATCGCCTCCCACTTTCGAGGCTGCCATCCAGCTCATCAAGAGTTTCGAGGGCATGCACACTCCGAAAAACTGGCCATACGTGGGTTATGGCCACAGAGTGCTCAGTGGCGAGAAATATAAGAAAGGAGTCCAGCTTTCCGAGAAGCAGGCCGATGCCCTTCTGCGCAAGGACTATAGGAAATACTGCGCCCTATACCGCGAATTCGGAGCCGACAGCCTCCTGCTCGGCGCCCTCGCCTACAACATAGGGCAGGGAAATGTGGCCAAGTCGAGCATTCTTAAGAAGCTGCGCGCCGGCGACCGCGATATAGAGGAGGTCTACACAGCCCATTGCCGGTATCGCGGCAAGGTCAATTCCCAGATCAAGCGAAGGCGTCTGGCCGAGCTCGAGACCCTTTTTGTCAAAGACCTCAGGGCCCTCGCCCGAAAATGACCCTCATCTTAACCCGCATGTTCAATCCAGTTCATAATCTCCGGAAAATGAATCGCTATAAAATATATGCCGCTAAATACTCATCCATTGTGCTTGCCGTTATCGCGGTGGCCCTGGCCTGCGGCGCCTGTACCAATCAGGGAGGCCGTGCGTCGGCCGGCGACGCTGATTCCGTCGGGGTGACACAACGCCCCGACACCCTCCTTATCGACCTCGCACATTCGATCGCCGGATCCGATGCCAGCGGATTCGCGGCCCGATGCTCATATCCCATCACACGCGAATACCCGCTGCGCGACATTGTCGACTCGGCCGGCATGGTGAGGTATTTCCCCGTGATCTTCGACGACTCCCTGAAGAGCGCTTTCGCGCGGATGACTCCCGGCGACTGGGAGCACTACGGCTGGAGAGGCTGGTCGCCGAAGGAGAACAACGAGCTATGGGTCGACGACAAGGTGTATGCCGTCAACTATCATTCAAAGGCGGAAAACGCGCTCAGGGCCATGCTCGCCGACGAGGAGATCGCCTCCATAGCGCCGGAGCTACGGGGGGGATGGGTGCCCTCTTTCTGCCTTCACGATGCACTCGACTCCACAATCTACAGGGTCGACTTCCAGGCCGCGGAGCAGCCCGCTTATGATGATGAGGCCGATGCGCGTCCTGCTGCAGGGAGATACAGGATGTCGGTCTATCCTCCCGGCAGCGACCTTCATATGATTCCCGCCAGGATGCTCACCGGCTCTCTCGAGGTGGAGGGCTCGGCCGGCATCCGCACATATTCCTTCGCCGCCTCCGACGGCACGTCGGTCACCTACAGCCCCGACGAGGCGCAGCCCTCGCTCCGTATCGCTTCCGGCGACTCCATAAGGGAGCATCCCGTCAGCAGAGTCTACTGGCGCGACTATGTGGCCACGCCGAGATAGCCCTCCCGGCATGGCGCCTGAGTGTCAATGACGGCTCAGGGCCTCACGAGAAGCTCGTCGAGGCTGCGCTTCGGCACGCATTGCGTGTCTTCGCCGTCGCGGTAGTATTTATAGTCGCCGTCGCTGCCGAGGTCCACGATCCGCACCTTCTCCGCCGGATAGCCCAGAGCAAGCACATAGCGGGGCTCGAGATGAGCCGGAAGGCCGAGCGCCTTCTCCACCATCTCGCGCTTGAACGCCTTGATGATGCATCCGCCGAGCCCGAGAGCCGTGGCGCCGAGGGTGATGGCCTGAAGGTTGAGCCCTTCGTCACACATCGGATTAGTGGTCAGACTGGTGTCAAGACACTGCACTATATATGCCACCGGTCTTTCTCCCTCTGCCGGGCCTGCCCAGTCGGTGTAGTAGCCGGCCCACGCCAGCGCGGGGAAGAGCGCCGCGCATTCCTCGCTGTCGCTCACTATGCGGTAGCGCAGCGGCTGGAGGTTGCGCCCCGAGGCGCAGTAGCGTGTCAGCCCCACAAGCGCTCTCAGCTGATGCGGGTCCACGGCGCGGCTCTCGTCGAAACGCCTCACCGACCTGTCGGCCTTCAATATGGCCTCTATTTGTGTGAATATCGCTTTTTCCATTCCGCAAATATAGCGCTTTTCTCGCTTTTTTTATAATTTTGCACCCTCATTGTGAAATTCCCGTTTAGCATTACAATCATGAGACATCAAGCAGACAATGCCGCCCGTGCCCCACGTGAGCGGCTCTGGAACAGGGAATACCTCAAGGTGATGTGCTGCAACTTCCTGCTTTTCTTCGCCTTCTACCTGCTTACCCCGCTTCTCCCGATATATCTCGACGACCAGTTTCATGCAGATAAGGACATCATAGGCCTCGTGCTTTCAGGCTATGTGGTGGCCACCCTCCTCATCCGCCCCCTCAGCGGATTCATCGTCGACACCTTCAACCGCAGGAAGGTGTTGATGCTGTGCTTCTTTTTCTTCTTCATCCTTTTCGCGGGATACGCCGGCGCCGGCACCCTGCTGATGTTCGCCATCGTGCGCACTTTCCATGGCATACCTTTCGGAGCCACGACAGTGGCCAACAGCACAGTGGCCATCGATGTGCTTCCCTCGTCGCGCCGCAACGAGGGTATAGGATTCTACGGCCTCAGCAACAATATCGCGATGGCCATAGCTCCCACTGCCGGTATCTACATCTATTCCGCCACGGGCAATTTTCCCCTTCTCTTCTGGCTCTCGTTCGCCCTGGCCTTCCTCGGATTCCTGCTCACCACCCGCATACGCCTGCCGCTCAGGGAGAAGGTGGAGGGGAAGCCGAAGTTCAGCCTCGACCATTTCTTCCTCACCCGGGCATGGCTCATGGCCGTCAACATCGGGTTCTTCGGCCTCTGCTGGGGTGTGATGAGCAACTATGTGGCCATCTACGGCCGCGATGTGCTCGGCATCACCGACGGCACCGGCGTCTTCTTCGCCGTGCTCTCCGGCGGCCTTGTCTGCGCGCGCCTCTTCGGCAACCGCGCGCTCCGCGCCGGCAACATCACCCTCAGCTGCGCGCGCGGAGTCGTGCTCTCCTCCCTCGGCTACACCCTGTTCGCCCTCTCCATCAACGAGTGGACCTATTACGCCTCGGCCCTGCTCATAGGCCTCGGCAACGGACAGATGTATCCCGCTTTCCTCAACATGTTTGTCAAGGTGGCGCGCCACGACCAGCGTGGCACGGCCAACTCCTCGATCCTCATATCCTGGGACCTCGGCATGGGGCTGGGGATGCTGCTCGGCGGCTTCCTTATGGAATACATGAGTTATTCCGCCGCCTTCTGGGTCACTGCCGGATGCCAGGTCGCAGGCGCGGCCCTCTTCCTGCTGGCTACCCGCCGTTTCTTTACCCGGCGACGCCTCGAATAGGGCATCCCTTTCCCGTTTATCAATTTATAATGAAACCTAAAAACACAGTTGAATGCAAGCTAAATTGAAATTCAGGCCCGCCTTGGTGACGGCCCTGCGAGACTATGACATCAGAAAATTCCGTCAGGACCTTGTGGCGGGTATCGTGGTGGGGATTGTCGCCCTTCCGCTCGCCATCGCGTTCGCCATCGCGAGCGGAGTCAGCCCCACGGTAGGTCTGCTCACAGCCATCATCGGAGGCTTCATGGTGTCGGCCTTCGGCGGCAATTCCGTGCAGATAGGCGGTCCCACAGGTGCCTTTATCGTCATTATCTACAACATAGTGCAGCAATACGGACTTGCCGGCCTCGCCGTCGCCACATTCATGGCCGGGTGTATCCTCCTTGTGATGGGGCTTTTCAGGCTTGGAACGGTCATCAAGTTTATACCTTATCCCATCGTGGTGGGTTTCACCGCCGGCATCGCCGTCACGATCTTCTCCACGCAGATGCCCGACTTCTTCGGCCTCGCCATCGACGAGAAGGTGCCGGGCGACTTCATCGGGAAATGGAGTGTCTATCTGCGTCATTTCTCATCGGCCCACCTCATGACGGCTGCCGTAGGTCTGGTCTCCATCCTCATCATCGCCGTCATGCCGAAGATCTCCCGCCGCATACCGGGCGCCCTCACGGCCATCGTGCTTGTATCGGCCACTGTCTGGATCCTGAGGGAATTTTTCGGTGTCGCCGGCATCACCACCATCGGCGACCGCTTCGGCGAGCTCGCCGTGGCGGCTCCGCATCCTGATTTCGATTTCAGCATCTCCACCCTCAACCGCCTCCTCCCCTCCGCATTCACCATCGCGATGCTCGGAGCCATCGAGTCGCTGCTCAGCGCCACTGTGGCCGACGGACGCACCGGCGACCGCACCGACTGCGACACCGAGCTGATCGGACAGGGGCTCGCCAATATGGTGGTGCCCGTATTCGGCGGTATTCCCGTCACCGGAGCCATTGCCCGCACCATGACCAACATCACCAGCGGCGGCCGCACTCCTGTGGCAGGTATAGTGCATGCCGTGGTGCTTCTGCTCGTCCTTCTGGTGGCCATGCCTCTGATCAGCATCGTGCCGATGGCCTGTCTCGCCGGGGTGCTCATCATGGTGAGCTACAACATGAGCGGCTGGCGCACCGTGAAAGGGATGCTCCACAATCCCAAGGGAGACGTCTCCGTGCTCGCCGTCACATTCCTGCTCACTGTGGTCTTCGACCTCACCATCGCCATCGAGATGGGGCTCCTGCTTGCCGTGGTGGTCTTCCTCCGGAGGGTGATGGAAAACACCACGGTCCGTGTCTACGGCGAGCAGCTTGACGCCGCCGACGGCACCGACGTCAGCCATCACGAGATCCTCGACCTCGAGCCCGGAGTGTCGGTCTATGAGATTGACGGCCCATTCTTCTTCGGCGCCGCCACTAAATTCGACGAGGTGGTGAGGTTCAGTCTCCAGGAGAGTCCTGTGGTGCGCATCATCAGGATGCGGAAGGTGCCGTTCATCGACTCCACGGGTCTCCACAACCTCCAGATCCTCATCGAGGCCTCCCATGAGGAAGGCATTCTGATAGTGCTTTCCGGGGTGCGCGACAATGTGCGCGAGGCCCTTCACGGCGCCGGCATCGACAGGCTCATCGGCGACAATCATATCTGCGACCATATCTCGAAGGCGGTGGTCGTAGCCAACGCGCTCGCCCGAAGCCGTGCAGCCGGTAAGGAAAGCACCCTCACGCTTGCCTGACATCTTTTAATCCGACAATCATCTTCTAATCCGACAATCCATGGCATCTCCCAGTTCTCCCGGCCCGCGTCATAGCCTCCTATCTCGACGTCTCGCCGGAATATCTCAGCCGCATCCGCAAGAGCATGCTCTCCGACCGACATTGAATCCATAACGCGCGACATATAAAGCAGCGGGCCGGCTCCTTCGCGAAGCCGGCCCGCTTTCTATGGAGATAATCCCTTTTACCGTTTATCTTACGATTACCTTGTAGGTCCTGTCATTAGTCTTGACGAGGTAGATACCCTTGTCGAGGGTGACCTCGGCCACATGGTCGGCCACGCGCAGGCTTGCAGCGCCTGTGCCGTCGATGCGGTAGATGTTCACATCGTTGCCCTCGAAGCCTGTCAGTATCACGGTGCCCTTGCCGGCGATGACGCTGCGGGTGTCGGCAGGTCCGGCTACCGATGAGCCTTCGCTGACCTCGATCGATTTCACGAGCATGATCACCTGTTCGCCGGTGAAGCTGTTCTCGATATATACCTGCACCCATTCCTTGCCCATAAGCTCGGCGGGAAGGTCAAGGATCACTGTGTGGAATTCCTCGTTGTCGGGCGTCACGTTGATTGTAGCGATCTCCACCGGAGTGTCTTCCGTGCCGTAGGTGTAGCCGTAGAGCGAGGTGTTGGCGCTGAGGTGACCGGTATACATGTCGAGCTTGATCATCGCGTTCTCGATGCCTGTCGTGGTGAAGCGCGGAAGTTCGAGACGTCCTTTCTCGCCGTCGTTGCCCATCACTGCTAAGGCAGCTCCATCGTAATTCTCGAAGCCGCCGATCTGGCTGAGCTGATAGATGCCGTAGGTGGCGAGATATTCATCGCCCGGACGCATCACGAGCCATGGGTTGAGGTTGAAGCCGTCCTCGAAGTTGTCATACATCGGCAGAGCGTAGGGAGTGCCGAGCACCGCTCCCGCGAGTGTCATCTCACTCTGCACTCCGGCCTCGTCGGCCGGTTGGATTGCGAGAAGCACCTGGTCCATCTGGAAAGCTGATGTCGCGGGATCGAAGGTGTATTCGTATTCAGTCACACCCTCGACTGTGGTGTCGATCTGCTGATACTGTGTGCCGTAAGGTGTCTGGATGGCCTGATAGATGTTGTAGTAGACCGTTTCGGGGTTTACGTAGCCGCCGTTGGCGCCCTCCGTCGGAGCTTTCCAGGTGATCTTCATCGACTGCATGTCGGCCGATGTCTCTACATCCACGTCGCTGATTGCCACAGGCACGTCGATGCCGGAGTAGACGGTGGTCATCATCTTCGGGCCGTTGAGCTCGCCGAGCGAGATCTGGATCGAGATGCTGTTGTCGCCCTGGTCGGTTTCGATTGTGGCTTTGCCGCGCGAGCCGGGGGTGCCTTCGATTTCAACTGTGTTGTAGCCCTCGATGGTGGCTTTCAATACTGCGTCTTCGGGTAAGCTCTCGCCTGAGATGGTGCGTGTCGGGAAGCTGAACTGCACGTATGCCTGGAGCTTGCCTTCCTCGGCGGCCTCGATGTCTACATTGCTTGCATAGTCGGGTGAGGCTGCTGTCACGTTGTTGTCTGTCACTGAGATGTCTTTCAGCTTGAGGCCGTAGTTGCTGCTTCCGGAGTTGCAGTGGAAGCCGATGTAGTAGGCGCCCGCCTCAGACACTTTCAGCAATGCGCTTACTTTCTGATAGGAAGGATAAGTCATGTCAGGCTCAAAAGTGCTGACGAGCTCTATGGTCATGTCTTCCGATTCGGGCGATGTGCCGACGAAGACTTCGATGGTGTCAGACCAGAAGGCGCTCCCCTTGCAGATGAGGAATTCCACCGGATAATACTTCTCCGTGTCGGTGATGTTTACGGGAGGCAGAATCAGCCAGTCGTCCTGAGTATCGCCATACTGAGGATAATTTATGATGAATGCCTGCTCGGCCTCGTCTATGAGCCAGCAGTTGGCGTCCTGGTTGGCGTCGATGGAGTAGCAGATCTTGGCCTGCTCCAGGGTTGGCTTGATCTCGAGCGGAAGGTCGAATGGCTTGCCGTAGGCGATCTCGTTGGAGTAGGTGGGTGTCGACTCGTAGCCGCCGCTCACTGCCGTCACCGATGCCGAGTAGAGGCTCATGGTGACGTCGTCGGGCAATACGATGTTGTCGAGGTAGAAGGTGTCGCTCTTGCCGTAGAACTCGCCGTTGATGTAGACGTTATAGCTTAAATCCTCGAGGTCGATGTAGCCGCCGTGTGCTCCGGTCGTCACTTCGTCCCATACTGCGAATACGGTCTCCTGCTGGTGGAAGGTGACGCGGGCGGGTGCCGACGGCGTGTCGACGCCGATGAAGAACTCTCTCGTGAGCACGGGAGACTTATGGCCGTCGGCTATGGTGTATTCGCTGAAGGTGTGCATTCCGCGCTCAAGCTCCGTGTAGTCGAAAGTCACTTTCTCTCCGGGCACGCAGGCGATGGGGCCGGCGTAGGGCACTCCATCGAGCTCGGCATATACGTCGATGTCGCCTGTCAGTGTCTCGCCGCCGATAGTCGCGGTCGGTGTCTGATAGGTGATCCGGCCTGTCAGTGAGCCGTTTGTAAACAACACTTCTCCCATCTCCGAGATGCGGGGAGCCGCAGTGTCGTCGGTTACGTCATCGGTCGATACGAAGAAGTACGTACAGCCGTCCAGATCGCCGGAAAGCGTGCAGTAAGGTTCCAGTGACTGTGTCGCCGGATTGATTTTCGAGAGATTGAAGGATATTGACCAGTCCTCGTTCCAGGTCACATTGTTCCAGAAATAGCAGTTCTCGGCCTGACTGTAGATGATGCCGGTCTTATAGCCTGAGTTCCAGGTGTAGGGGTCGAGGCCGAGGCTGAAGAGCTCCGTGTAGTTGCCTTCAGTGTCGATCGAGCAGAAGGTGCCCTCGCCGTTCACTCCGTAGAAGAGGCCGTCTTCCGCGTTGTAGCAGATCGAGCGGAACTCCTTAGTGTAGTCCGGTATGGCGGCCACGAACTCACCCGCTCCCGGATTGGTGGCCGGTGCCTTCATATAGACGTAGTTCACGGGGTCGACGTCCCACATCATGCCGAAGCCGTAGACGTAGTCATCTTTCGGATTGTAGGCCAGACGGTCGAAATAGCAGTTCATCTCCAGCGACTCCGTCTCCAGGATGTCGCCGTTGTTGAAATCATATACCACCATGTCGAGTCCTGAGACCTGGCCGTTAAACTGGTTGGGGGCGTAGCCGTAGAGCTTGCCCTCTTTCAGCCATCCCTCGCTGATGGTATACCAGCCGGCTGTCTCCACGAATTTGTCGGCCCAGTAGAGCTGAAGGCTTTTACCGACTACCCGGTACATTCCCGTCGGTTCGCCGTAATACGACCATCCATAGATCTCGGTGCCTCCGTCGGTGATGCGGAAGGGGTTCTTTCTTGTCTGGGTCTGGGTCATCGTCACCCTCTGTCCCGGGCGGGGCATCTCAGCCGGCTTTTCGGTAGCCGGATTCAGTCTGCGTGTCTCTTTGTAGAATGTCGGCAGCTTGCGGGCATTCCCTGATGTGGCGCCTGTCGGTATGCTTCCTTCGGAGGAGGCCGCTACGGACATACCCGAAGCCGCGGTCAGCGCCGCCATCAGGATGGTGGTAAATTTCTTTCCCATACTTTGGTGTTTAGGTTGTCTGTTGAGAGATTTGATTCAGTGCTGCAAATTTAAAGCCTCCTGATTGAAAAAACATTGACATTTGTCAAGAAATGCAAATCCGGTCCCCGCATTAAGGTTCGCTGTCGAGCAGCGGCGCCCCGCCGATCAGCACCTTGCTCCGCAGCATCGGCTTCAGGTCAGAATGCCCGTCGAGATAGCTACGCAACGCCTCCCGCGCCTCCGGCGTACGCTGGCCCGACAGCAGGTTTCTGCACCAGTTGGCCGGGAAGAAGATGTCGCCCGTGGCCTGGATCTCCGGCAGGATCTCCAGCGCCGGCCTGATGTAGGCGGCCGCCTCCGCGCCGCGCAGCGTATGGCAGAGCAGCGAGAGTGCTTTGCCAGTCCATGGCTCTACCGTACGGTTCTCAGCCTTCAGCAGCTCGTCGAAAAACGCCTTTCGCGCTTCCGCTGTCGGCGCCACGGCACGGCTGACGAATGCGAATTGCTTCCGGCGGTCGGGGTTGGTGATGCGTTCCATCTGCCGTGCCGTGAGGCTGTCGCTCTTCTCCGGCATCCTCACTGCCAGCTGTAGCGCCATGTCCATGTAGTCGCGTTCGCCGAGCAGGGGAGAGGAGGCCTCCTCCCAGAGCCGGTAGATGGCTTGTGTGGTGGCCGGCGACTTTCCGGATGTGTAGAGGCCACGCAGCAGTGTCGTGCCCACTGCCGCAATCGGATGACTTGTCGCCATGTCGAGAAGCCTCGCCTCCAGACTGTCGCTGTCGGCGATGTCGGGCAGCAGGGCGCCGATGTATTGAGCCGGCATCATGCCGCGCAGCGGGTCGCTCTCGCTGCCGGCCATATCGGCCATCTCCGAGGCCCACCATCCCTTGTCGATATTGCCGCAGAGTGCGTTCTCCTGGAGGTTCATCAGCTGGGCTGTCGCTCCCGCGTTGCTCAGCCCGTGGTTGCCGCTTTTGAGAAGGGTGGCGATGCCGCGGGCCTCCCGGGCCCCGAGGGTGAAGAGACCGTATCCCTTGCCGTCGTTGTTGGCTATTGTCTGCAATCCGGAGCCGGCCTCCACGGGCTTCGGCAGCTCCGCGCTGGCTGTGGAGTCGCCGGCCGCGAAGGTCAGCGTCACGCTCTGCATCCTGTCGCCGTCATATACGGCCGCTCCGAAGCTCTGGGGCCAGAGTGTGGCGCTCCCGCGCCGGTCGCGCTGGGTGGCGGTGACGTTGCGACCGTCGGTGGTCACCTTGATCTCCGGCCAGCCGGCCTCGTTGACCCATGCGTGGCTGAACGCCTCCACCGGCTTGTCGGTGTGACGCGCGAGGATGGCCACCAGCTCGTCCCATGTGGCGTTGCCGTAGCCGTAGGTGGTGAGGTATTCCCGGATGGCTGCGCGGAAAGCGTCGGCACCCATCAGCTCCACGAGCTTCGCCATCATCACCGGCGCCTTGTTGTAGATGATGTTGTTGTAGACGAGCCCCGCGTCGCCCAGATTGTCGAGCTGCTGGCGTATCGAGGTAGCCCCTGTCGTGCGGTCCTCTTTCTGCGCGGCGCCGACGTATGTGCGCAACCAGTCGAGGTCATGGTCGAACTGCGGCAGCCGCTCCCGCGTGATTGCCGCGGCGTAGTAGTTGGCGAAGACCTCCTTCGTCCATACGTCGTCAAACCACCGCATCGTCAGATAGTCACCAAACCACATGTGGGTGGTCTCGTGGGCTATGAGCTGCGTGCGCGATAGACGGTCGTCGGGAGTGGCGTTGGCCGGCAGGAACATCCGCGTGTCGCTGTAGAAGGTGGCGCCCGTGTGCTCCATGCCTCCAAACTGGAATCCTGGAATGATCACGAGGTCGTATTTGCAGAAAGGGTAGGGGATGCCGGTGTACTCCTCCTGCCAGGCGAGCGACGCCGCCACGTCGGCGGCGATGTCAGGCAGCTGTGCGATGCGTGCCGGGTCGGTCTCGCGGTAGTAGATGCCGAATCGCCTCCCGTCGGCCTCGAATTCCTCTCTCTGGAAGGCGCCCGCCGCGAAGGCGAAGAGATACGTGCTCAGCGGCTCCGTCGGACCGAAAGTCACGAGCTTGCGTCCCTCGGGCAGCCCGGTCTCCTTCTCGACTATGGTGTTCGACACCGCCTGCCATTCTTCCGGCACCTCGAGCTCCAGGCGGAAGGTGGCCTTCATGTCGGGCTGGTCGAAGCAGGGGAAGACAGTGCGTGCCCGACAGGGCACAAACAACGTGTACATGAAGTCGTCCCTGCGGTTGAGCGCACGCTCTCCGGCGGTGAAGGCGATGGTGATGTCGTTGCGTCCCTGCTGCATCAGGCTGTCGGGAAAGGCGAGGTGCTCGCCTTTCATCTCCGCATCATACGGTGCTCCGTTGAGGGTCACCTCCATGATCTGTCCGGCTTCCCCCTTGAAGTCGAGCAGCAGCTCCTCGCCGGGCCGTCCTGTATAGCTGAAGCTGACGGTCTCCTTTCCCTCTATGCGTTTGTCGCGCTCGGCAGGAAGTCTGAATGATATGTCGTAGCGGAGAGAGTCGACCTTCGCTCTGCGTTCAGTGGCTATACGGCGGTCTATTCCATTATAATCTGTGTCTTTGCCGGAGGCGGTTGTGGCGCCTGCCGCGGTTCCTATGGCGCCTATGGCCGCCATCATGATGATAGATGAGTTTTTCATGCCGCAAAAGTACGAAAAAATTTATTACCTTTGCAGAATGGCATCCCGACTCAACATATCTTTCAGATCTCTTCTGGCGCCCTTCATGCCCCTGTTGCTCTTTTTATTGCCATGGGGATGCTCGGGCCATGACGGTGGCAACTCACAGGAGGAGGAAGAGGCTATTTTCGCGATGGTCAACGACCCGGGCGCTGAGGGCCTCTACGACGTGGTGGTCGGCAGGGCCGACTCCCTCCTGCTCTGTGCCCGCATGAGCGATACTCTCCGCGGATATGTAATGATCGAGAAGGGGGTGGCGCTCTACAACTGGGGCCGTATCCTTGAGGCCGTGGCTTTCGCCGACACGATGGCGATGTTCTCCGCGGTCTCCATCCTCGGCAGCGTGATGGCCGGCGACGGTCAGTATTCCGAGACAATACGGCTTCTTACTCCATACACCGGCATCGCCGACAGTTTCCCGCAGTCGGGGCAGATCAAGCTTTATACTCCGTTGGTGAAGGCTTATACGGCCCTCGACTCTCTTGAGGCAGCCCACCGTGTACTCGGGTTGATGAAAGCAGCGGCTGAAGAGTTACCCGCCGGGCATCAGGCAGCCGTGGCCACTCTCATGGCCGAGGCAGAGCTCCTTGGCCGTGAGGGGAGATGGAAGGAGAAATGGAGACTTCATCCCCGGAGTGCCCGTGGATCTTGAGGCGCAGATAACCATCGGCGCCGACGTGGCGCCGGGCGACTACCGCATCGTGGCCGTGAGCCGCGACAATGGCGGCTCCCAGTGGCTTGCCAATGCCGGAAGCGAGACTGTATATGTGGCGTTGGGTGTCAGCGACACATCCATGACAATCCAGCCTATGCCGCTGAGCGAGGAGGAGAAGAATCTGGTGGAATATGGCACCCACACCATCGATGGCATAACCTGCCATCTGTATTCCAGGTCCGGGAATCCGGTAGCCAACCTCCTGCCGTTGAATGAGACAGATTATTACGAGGGAGACCTCTATATTCCCGACTATGTCGTATATCAGAACATGCGTTTTGACGTATATCAAGTTGAGAATGTATGGCCTGCTAAAGGCCCCTTTGAAGATAACGACTTGATAACGTCGATATCGACGAGTATGAATGGCATCTACATAGGAGGCTGCGACAATCTCATGAAAGTAGAGCTCAGGAGAGGTTGCGTGACTTCTCCCGAGATTCATGATTGTCCGGCGCTCGAGGAAATAGTGTTTCCGTGGGGATGCAATACAGTCTATCCTATTGAAAACTGTGTGAATCTGAAATCGCTGAGACTTTATACAGATGTGCCGATGACTGTCTGGACGAATTGGAATGGTGATTCCGGTTTATGGTCGAAAGAGTCGATGCCCTCGTTGGTCGACATATATTTCACCGGAGATATACCGCCGGCTTTCAGCGACCCGCTCAAGAAACTTGTCCCCAATGAGGAGGTTGTAATCCATGTCCCGGCCCAGACCACCGAGACATACAGGCGTGGAGGATGGGATGGCTGGAATCTCGTTGAAGACCAGCAGCTGCAGACCATCAATGTCAAGTTGGACTACACCGGAAATGATTTCTCCAACTGCTGCAACACCGATCAGGATTCAGGCAACGCTGGAGCCAAACGGTCTGAATCTGCAGACGAAGGCGATGGCAAAGCGCAGCTCCGCGTCTTGATGCAGAATCGTTCGCCAAGATTAGTGAACAATGTCACGCTCGGTTGGAGCATCGACGGCGTGGCCCAGACGCCGATACAGTTTGAGACCTCGCTTCTTACCAACCATGCCGATGAAGTCGTGGTGGATCTTCCGGAAGATATAGCCGGAAGGACACATACAATAGTTGCCAATGTGGTGGATATCGACGGTGAGCCCGACGAGATAGAGGCCAACAGCAATGTCGAGACAGAGATGACGCTTCCGGTCTTAATGCCTTTCCCACGGAAAATCGTGATGGAGGAGGCCACCGGAACATGGTGCGGATGGTGTCCAGAGGGTATCATTACCATTGAGAAGATGAAGGAGCGTTATCCCGATAATTTCATCGCCATAGCGGTCCACAATGATAAAATGGGAGTAGCTGACGGCTCCTATGCCACGTTTGAGGATATGATTGACCATTATCCGAGCGCTCGTGTCAACCGTATGAGATGGCAGGACCTCACTCCGTTCGATCTTGATTCCGGGAAAGATGAGGCTGAAGCCATGATAGAGGCCACGGCTGCTTTCACTCAAGAGGGTAGGATAAACGTCTCTACCGAGACCACCTTCGGCTTCAGTGAGAAAGGCAATCATGCCTACAACATCGCATACGTATTGGTGGAGGACAAGGTGGACCCATACTCTCAGACTAACTTCTATTCCGACCCGTCGGCGCCCGAGGATCCGGAAAACTATCTCGACTGGTGGATCCATCAGGGAAAGCAGGTCGAGATGCTCTACGACGATGTGGCGCGTGGCATCTATAACTATGACGGCATAGAGGGACTTCTCCCTACCGTCTTCTCCGAAGGGGAGGCGATAGCCTCGGAATATACAGTCGATTTGCCGTCATACGTGCAGGATCCCGCCAACCTGAGGGTTGTGACACTGCTGATCGACACCATGAACGGCGAGATCATGAATGCCGCTTCAACGCAGATCTCTGGTCCGCTGCCTCCGTCGGTTGAGCGTGTCGAGGTTAATCCGACCTCTTCGGAAAACCATCCTGGAGAGACTCTTCAGCTGAACGCTGTCGTTTATCCTGACAATGCTTTCAACAAGACCCTGACATGGAGCAGCGACAACGAGTCGGTAGCTACTGTCTCGCAGGATGGCGTCGTGTATGTCAATGCCCCCGGAGAGGCCGTGATTACAGCCGCCGCCACCGACGGCAGCCTGGTGAAGTCGCAGGCCCTGATCACCGGTATCTCGGGAGTCGACGAGCTCTTCGATGGTGACACCGTCTGGAGTCTCTACGACATCGACGGGCGACTGTTGCGCGGTGAGCTCTCACGAGGCGACATGGAGTTGCTTCAGCCCGGAGTCTATATCCTCCGCAACGCGTCCCGCGTCATCAAGATCCACATCCGCCACTGACCCTGACTTACAAATAGAAGTGGCTCCCGGACTTCATTGACCGGGAGCTTTCTTTTTTGCCGTTTTTCGGCTGAAAATTTGCATGTGTGGGGATTTCATTGTAATTTTGGGAAATTTTCAGGCAGACAGCGGCTATGTTGAATCCCAGCAAGAAATGCATATCAAAAGATCTCGGAGGTGCCCTAACCATGGGGTGGCCTCATTTTTTTTCTGTAGGCCGCCATAGCCGCCTTAAATCAACAGCTATCCATTACATCACAAAATCAATCAACCGGCCTGTAGGGACATGCCTCCGGCATGTTTCCACACCATCCGGTGCTATCTCTTACTGCAATGGAAGATACTGACAGACTGCTCCTCAGAAACGGCCGCGTGTGGCGCGGAAAGTCCTTCGTCAACGCCGACGTGGCCATCGCCAGCGGCAAGATCACACAGGTAGCCCCCTCACTGCCTGAGGACGGCTCCAGGGTGATCGACTGCTCCGGCCTTTCCCTCTTCCCCTCATTCGTCGACATGCACGTGCATTTCCGCGAGCCCGGCTACAGCTACAAGGAGACCATATATCTCGGCTCACGTGCCGCCGCTGCCGGCGGCTTCACCACCGTCTGCACGATGCCAAACCTTAATCCCGTGCCCGACTCACGCGAGACGCTCCAGACACAGCTCGACATCATTGACCGCGACGCCGCCATACGTGTATGGCCCTACGCCTCAATCACCCGCAAGCGGATGGGCGAGGAGCTCGTGGACTATGAGGCGCTCGCCCCGTATGTCGCCGGCTTTTCCGACGATGGTTCCGGCGTGCAGTCGGAAGACGTGATGCGCCGTGCGATGGAAGGTATCGCGCCCACCGGCAAGATACTCGCCGCCCACTGCGAGGTCAACGACCTGCTGCGCGGCGGCTACATCCACGACGGCCGCTGGTGTCGCACCCACGGCCACAAGGGGATATGCTCCGAAAGCGAGTGGCGCGAGGTGGAGCGCGACATAAAGCTGGCCGCCGACACCGGCTGCCGGCTGCATATATGCCATATCTCCACCAAGGAGAGCGTGGCATTGCTCCGCGACGCCAAGAAAGACGGTCTCAATGTCACGGGCGAGACAGCTCCCCACTACCTGCTCCTATGTGACGAGGACCTCCAGGACGACGGACGATTCAAGATGAACCCTCCCTTGCGTTCCCCCTCCGACCGCCAGGCCCTGCTCGAGGGCATTGCCGACGGCACCATCGACGTCATCGCTACCGACCATGCCCCGCACTCCCTTGAGGAGAAATCGCGCGGCCTCGCCCTCAGCGCCATGGGTGTCGTGGGCCTCGAGACCGCCTTCGCCGCCTCTTATACGGCTCTGGTTGCTTCAGGCATCGTGGGCATCGACCGCCTCGTGGAGCTGATGGCCCTCCGCCCCCGCGACATTCTCGGACTGCCGCAGACATGGCTCACTCCCGGCGACTCCGCCGACATCGCGGGCATCGCCCTCGACCGCGACTTTAAGGTTGAAGGCAGTGGCTTCGTCTCCAAAGGCAAGGTTTCGGTCTTCGAGGGTATGACCCTCAGCTCCGTGCCTGTCCTCACCCTCCACCGTGGCGCCGTCGTAAGCCTGCGCCAATAATATAATGAATCATGAATCCGGACTGTAGGGACATGCCTCCGGCATGTTTCCCCACTGTCCAGAGCAAATCGGATATGAACAGAAAAGAGATATTCAGCGTAATTTCCAACCGGCGCCTCACCGCCCGCACCATGCTGCTCAAGGTGGCCGGCGCCACCGGCGCGATCACTGCTCCGGGGCAGTTTGTCAATATCGCCGTCGAGGGAAAATATCTGCGTCGCCCTATCTCCCTCTTCGACTACGACGATGACTCCATCACGCTCCTTTACGACATAGTGGGTGACGGCACGGAGTGGCTCGCCACCCGTCGTCCGGGCGACCCGCTCGACATCCTCACCGGCCTCGGCAACGGTTTCCAGCCCGCTCCGGAGTCGCGGCGTCCGCTGCTGCTCGGCGGCGGCGTGGGCATAGCCCCCATGTTCGCCCTTGCGCGCCGGCTGCGCGCCGAGGGTAAGGACATCACTGTCGTTATGGGCTACAACACCGCCGCTGATGTGGCGGCTGAGAAGCTCTTCGCCGACGAGGGCTTCAGCACATATGTGGCCACCGTCGACGGCTCGCGCGGCACAAAGGGTTTCGTCACCGACGCTATCGACGCCAACGGTCTTGACGGCGATTACTTCTACGCTTGCGGACCGCTCCCCATGATGCGCGCCCTCTGCTCCGCCCTCGACCTCCCCGGCCAGCTAAGCCTCGACCAGAGGATGGCCTGCGGATTCGGGGCATGCATGTGCTGCAGCCTCCAGACTCGCTCCGGCGACAAGAGAATATGTAAGGATGGACCCATATTTTTTAAGGAAGACCTGATATGGAAATGAATAAGCCCGACCTCTCCGTCTCACTCAGCGGCGTGAGACTCTCCAACCCCGTGATCCCCGCCAGCGGCTGCTTCGGCTACGGCTACGGAATGTCGGAGTTTTACGATATAGATATCCTCGGCTCGATCTCCTTCAAGGGCACGACCCGCGAGCCCCGTTTCGGCAACCCGCTGCCGCGTGTGGCCGAGTGTCCCGCCGGAATGATCAACTCCGTCGGCCTCCAGAACCCCGGCATCGACGCCGTGATCGCCGAAGAGCTTCCGAAGATGCGAGAGGCGTTCCACAATCCCATCATCGCCAACATCAGCGGATTCTCCGTCGACGAGTATGTGGAGTGCTGCGAGAAGATCGACCGCGAGGAGCAGGTGGCAATCATCGAGCTCAACGTCAGCTGTCCCAACGTGCATGGCGGCGGCATGAGTTTCGGCACCTCCTGCGACTCCGTCGCCGAGGTGGTGCGCGAGGTGAAGAAGGTGGCCTCCAAGCCTCTCTACGTGAAGCTCACTCCCAATGTCACCGATATCGCCTCGGTTGCTATCGCGGCCCGCGATGCCGGCGCCGATGGCTTCTGCGCCATCAACACCATGCTCGGCATGCGCGTCGACATCCGCCGTCGCCGTCCTGTCATCGCCAACGTGATGGGCGGCTTCTCCGGCCCGGCCATCTTCCCCGTGGCCGTCCGCATGGTCTATCAGGTCGCCAAGGCCACCGGCCTTCCGGTGATCGGCTGCGGTGGCGTCGACTCGGCCGCCGCCGTGATAGAGATGATGATGGCAGGAGCCTCCGCCGTGGAGATCGGCGCCGCCAACCTCCGCGACCCATACGTCTGCCGCGACATCATCGAGGAGCTCCCCGCAAAGATGCGCGAACTCCACATCGATCGCCTCTCCGACATCATCGGCATCGTCGAATGATGCCGGATAATGCCTGCACCTGGATGTAGGGACATGCCTTCGGCATGTTTCAATGTAATTCCGGTGGCAATAACCATAAAGAGATAATTTATAAAACAAACAAATATATGGCAAACGCCAAAGACGTCATAATAGCCTGCGACTTCTCGTCAAAGGCCGACACTCTCCGCTTCCTCGACCTCTTCAAGGAGGAGAAGCCATTCCTCAAGATCGGCATGGAGCTCTATTATGCCGAAGGCAACGACATCGTGAGGGAAATCAAGAAACGCGGCCACCGCATCTTCCTCGACCTCAAGCTCCACGACATCCCCAACACCGTGAAGAAGGCCATGAAGGTGCTCTCAGCTCTCGATGTCGACATGGTCAACGTGCATGCCGCCGGCACCATCGAGATGATGCGCGCCGCCCGCGAGGGCCTCACTCGCCCCGACGGCACAAGACCCCTGCTCATCGCCGTCACTCAGCTCACATCCACATCCCAGGAGGCCATGACCGACCAGCTCCTCATCGACCGTCCCATCGCCGATGTCATCGCACACTATGCCTCCAACGCCAGGGAAGCCGGTCTCGACGGCGTGGTCTGCTCCCCGCTTGAGGCCTCGATCGTGAAGGAGGCCTGCGGCAACGACTTCATGACCGTCACCCCCGGCATCCGTTTCGCCGACGCTGCCGCCGACGACCAGCGCCGCGTCACGGATCCCGCCGAGGCCCGCCGCATCGGCAGCGACTATATCGTCGTGGGCCGTCCCATCACCGCCGCCGCCGACCCCGTGGCCGCCTACCGCCGCTGTGTCGCCGACTTCCTCAACAAATAATCCTTAACCCTCTTTACACACAAGAATCACCATGCAGTCGAAAGCTTCTGAAATAGCCTCCCTCCTCCTCAAGATCAAGGCAGTCTTCCTCAGCCCCGACAAGCCATTCACATGGGCCAGCGGCATCAAGAGCCCCATCTATTGCGACAACCGCCTCATCCTCACCGCGCCAGAGGTGCGCAATGTGGTGGAGCAGGCCATCGCCGACACCGTGAAGGAGAAATATCCCGACGCCGAGGTGCTCATGGGCACCAGCACCGCCGGCATAGCCCACGCCGCAATCGCCGCCCACATCCTCGGAATGCCCATGGGCTACGTGCGCGGCAGCGCCAAGGACCACGGCCGCAACAACCGTATCGAGGGTCGCCTCGAGAAGGGCCAGAAGGTGGTGGTGATCGAAGACCTCATCTCCACCGGCGGCAGCTGCATCGACGTGGTGGAGGCCCTCCGCGAGGCCGGCGCCGACGTGCTCGGCGTGGTCAGCATCTTCACCTACGGCATGCAGAAAGGGATCGAACGCCTAAAGGCTGCCGACGTGGAGAACACTTCCCTCTCCAATTTCGACACCCTCGTCTCCGTAGCTGCCGAGCATGGCTACATATCAGCCGACGACGAGCCCCGGCTCCGCCGCTTCATGGCCAATCCTTCCGACGAGTCCTGGATTAAAAACTGACCAACCGTTTCTTTTCGTAAATATCAATGAGACATCTTATCGATCCTACCGACCTCTCCAAAGAGGAACTGGGCGAGATCATCGACCTTGCCCTCGACATCATCGCCCACCGCGAGAAATACTGGGATGCCTGCGCCCACCGCAAGCTCGCCACTCTCTTCTACGAGCCCAGCACACGCACGCGCCTCAGCTTCACCTCCGCGATGATGGAGCTCGGCGGCAATGTGCTCGGTTTCTCCGACGCGCGCAACTCCTCCGTCAGCAAGGGGGAGACCATCGCCGACACCGTAAGGGTGATCAGCTGTTTCGCCGACATCATCGCCATGCGCCATCCCCACGAGGGAGCCGCCCTCCAGGCAGCCATGTATTCGCGTGTGCCGGTGATCAATGCCGGCGACGGCAGCCACAGCCACCCCACGCAGACCCTCACCGACCTGCTCACCATCAAGCGTGAGATAGGCCGCTTCGACAACATCACCATCGGCTTCTGCGGCGACCTCCGCTTCGGCCGCACCGTGCATTCGCTCATCAAGGCCCTCTCACGCTACGAGGGCGTCAAGGTCGTGCTCATCGCTCCCGAGCAGCTCCGTCTCCCCGACTACATGAAGCATGAGGTCTGCGAGCTCAACGGCGTGCCTTACGTGGAGGTCGATTCCATGGAGGAGGTGATGCCCGAGCTCGACGTGCTCTACATGACGCGGGTGCAGAAGGAGCGCTTCCTCGACGACGACGAGTTCGACCGCCTCAAGGACAGCTTCATCCTCGACCCCGAGAAGCTCCGCAACGCCAAGCCCGAGATGCGCATTCTCCATCCCCTCCCGAGAGTCAACGAGATCACCGTGGAGGTCGACGCCGATCCCCGAGCCGCCTATTTCCGTCAGGTGGAAAACGGCAAGTTCGTGCGCATGGCCCTTATGCTCAAGCTTCTCGAGTGGGCCAAGGATCCCTCCAAGACGGCGAGCCCCCTCCCCGAGGGCGTCGTGAAGGGGCGCTATGTATGCTCCAACCGCCGATGCATCTCCAACACCGAGAACATCCCCTCGATGTTCCGTCCCGATTCCTCCGCTCTCGGCGAATACCGCTGCGTCTACTGCGAGTCGAAACCAAAGCAGTAGTCTGACAGTCATACAGGTAAATCCGGAATGCGGCCGGAGCCGCATTCCGGATTTATATTTAAGGAAAACCTAAACATCATCCTCTAATGAAGAAGTTCTTACCCTGTCTTCTTGTAGCCCTCACGGCGCTCTGCTTCGCCTTCCCCGCCTCCGCGTTCTGCCGCGAGGAATGCGGCGAGCCGCGAGGACGCTTCACCAACATCGCCTTCGTCTATTCAAAGATGTCGCAGGGCGAGATGCCGAAAATCCACAGTGATATCGGCGTGGCCTTCACCAAGGGCAACACCTATTATCTCCACAAGCCCGTCGCCGGCATGCTCCGCTTCGGCATCGACGCCGTATGGACCGACATCAGCTATACCAACTACAAGGTCAACCAATACACACCGACAACGGTCAATCCGTCGCAGTATGACCTTTACGACTATTCCATCCATCAGGTGGATTTGGGTCTTCAGGCCGGCCTGTCGGCCACCGTCAACCTCTTCCGCCGTTTCCAGGCCTCGGCCTATTTCCGCTATAATCCCTGTCTTCAGGTGCTCAGCAACGACGGCGAGGTGCAGGCCGGATTCGCCAACATGTTTGTAGGCGGAGTCAGCGTCAGCTACAGCTTCATCGGTCTCGGCATCGAGTCGCGCTTCGGCCGCTGCAAGGCGAAGACATATTTCAATCCCGATGATATCGACGAGAACTGGTCGGGATTCTCCGGCTCCGGCAAGGTCACAACGAAGCTCTCCGGCATCAGGGCATATCTATCAATCCGTTTCTAAGACCATTATACTGCTATGATATACAGAATTATCAAAGGGGCGGCCGCCGCTCTCGCAGGAGCGGCCCTCCTCACCATCGCCGGCTGCGGCGCCAACGACGTCTATCTGCCCGGTAATCCCGACGGGCCGGAGGTCAACGGCGAGATGATCGACTTCTTCGCCGCCGGCTTCGTGCTCTCGCCCGACGGCCGTCCGCTCGACGGCGTCGAGGTCTCCTCCGGCTCCGTATCGGCCGTCTCCGACGCCGCCGGCTATTTCGAGCTCCGCAGTGCCGAGCGCGTGGATGAGCGCACCCTCTTCACCTTCTCGAAAGGTGGCTATTTCACCCTTCAGCGCACCATCGCCCTCATCGCCGGACGTGATGCCGACGAACTGATGCGCGTTGTGCTTCAGCCCGCCGTGGCCGGGCCGAATGTCGCCGTCTCCTCCTTCTCCGCCTCCTCCCCTGAGAGAATCACCGCCGGAGGCTTCTCCGTCGACCTCCCTGCCGGCGGCTTCGTGCGCGCGGAGTCCGGCGAGGCTTACTCCGGCACCGTCAATGTGGCCGTTATGCATCTCTCTCCCGACAATCCCTCCTTCGGCGAGATGATGCCCGGCGGCGACCTCGCCGGTGTCGACACCGACGGCTCGTCCCTCCAGCTCATCTCCTACGGCATGGCCGACGTCGCGATGACCGCTGCTGACGGCTCACGCCTCCAGCTCGCCTCCGGAGCTTTGGCCGATGTCTCGTTCCGGGTGCCCGAAAGCCTCGCCTCATCGGCTCCCGCCGAGATTCCCCTATGGAGCTACGACGAGCGCACCGGCCTCTGGAAGCGCGAGCTTTCCGCCACGCGCGGCGCCGACGGCTCCTATACCGGACAGGCCTCGCATTTCTCATGGATCAACCTCGACGACGCCACTCCTCCCTCCTGGCTCGTGTGTCACGTCACCAACACCGACAGGACGCCTCTCGAGAATATCGAGGTGCTTGTCGACGGCTGGCACCGTGTCCACACCAACGCTGCCGGAGAATGCCGTATGCAGGTGGCAAGCGATGTCATTTTCCCCGTGACCATACCTTCCGAGGCCTACGGTGGATACACACCTGTACAGTCGCAGGATGTGAATGTGGGTGCCGGCATGGAATACCATGTCTATTTCGAGCTTCCGAAGCATTACAGGCTCTACGGCCGGGTGGTTGATGCCGACGGCGATCCCGTCCCCGTCAACTACACACTCACTGCCGGCTCCTTCCGGTCGCCGATGCTCTCCAGCAATGCCGAGGGACGCTTTGTGACATACCTCCCGTGGAACTACGCCGGAGAGGGGACAGTCAGCATCATCACCGGCGACGGCAAGACCAAGGACGAGACGTTTGATATCCCCGGCGACGAGGACGTCTACCTGACTATCACTCTCGACGGCTCCGTGGTGCCTCCCGGCACGCCCGACATCACTGTCGACTATCCCGGCGAGGACACGAGGTATCTTGAGGTCATCAGTCCCCTTCCGAGCCAGTTCGGGGGAGTGGTGGTGGAGAACAGCACCCTCGTGGCCTCCTCATCCTTCTCCGACGAGGATCCTGACCGCACGTTCTGGCTGATCGTCAACGATTATTCTCCCGCTGTCTCGGAATATTACAACGCCACGCTCTACGCCACCGACAAGACGAAGATGGTGAGATGCGTCAACGATACTGTCAGAATCCGCCGCGACAACGATACCTTCTATTTCCAGCTGAAGGGTAGGGGAGAGTATGCCAATACCGGCAATGGCAAGTATCATCCGGACGCAATCATCCAGGTCCACAATGTGCCGATGCTCCATCTGATGACACTCGAGACGGCGGTAGACTATACTCCCGCCTATCCCGTGCCCGATTTCACCCCGTTGCTGTCGGGGGCTGTCCCCGTGGCTTCGCTCTGCACGGAGAGCTCCCGACTCGGCACCGGCGCCTTCCTCTACTACAACGGCTCACGTTCCGACTACGACAATCTCTGCCGTCAGGCCGCCGGCTCCGGCTTCGACCTTTTGGGCAGCGACACCGACACCGACTATTGCGACGCCATGTATACGAAAGACAAGGCGGCGATCCTGGTGGAATACGATGGCCTGGCTCCGCGTATCACCGGCGCCGACTGGGCCGGGAAGAACATTCTTTTCAATTTCCAGATCGGTTCCGAGAACGATGACTACGACGACCTCGAGTCGCAGGTAGCAGTCACCGCCTTCACCGGCGGCATCCTCTCCATCGTCGACCTGGTAGGCGATGAAGACGCCGGCTTCTCCGCTCCGCGCCTCCGCAAAGTCTCCCGCCGCCTCTCCCGCCCCCTCGGCCGTTAATCCTCCACAATAATAATCCGAAAGCGCACGACCCATCCGGCCGTGCGCTTCCTTTACATGAAGGCGAGGTTCGGGCCTCACACGCTTATGTCACACGTTGATATGGAAGTATATGATGCCTCCGTCCGGTGCTACATCTATGGAATGAGAAACACTCGTTTATCAAATCGCACTTTAGGCTGACAGATAATACATAAATACGTATTTAAAGATTACATCATAAAAACATTTGCTTTTGTAAGAGAACATTTCACATCCAGGACGCATAGCCTTTCCACCTATGGATTTGACATGGAAAGCTTCCGCGAGGCACTTCCCGGCCTTGTGGTCGAGAACGGCGACGGGACAGTGGGTGTCGACTATATGGCATTGATACCGCTTCTCGTGAGCGAGGTGAACGATCTCCGCGCCAAGGTTGAGGGATATGAGGCAGCCCTCAACAAGATTTCAGGCAACAGGGAAGCCGCCGGCGTCGGCATGACCGGTGTGGTGAAGGCGAGCCTGTCGCAGAACCGTCCCAATCCATTCAGGACAACAACGGCCATAGAGTGTGTGGTTCCCGAGGAAGCTGCCTCCGCCGCCGTATGCCTCTATGACCTCAACGGGCGCCAGATCGCACGGTATGACGTCGCGGAGCGTGGCGGTACATCCGTATCGGTCAAGGGTGACACGCTCAGCCCCGGCATGTATCTCTACACGCTCGTGGTCGACGGCGCTGAGATAGACTGCAAACGCATGGTGATAACCGATTAACACTACCGCATCATGAACATCAATCATATAAAGACACCATGGCGGACAGCGGCGGGGCTGCTGTTGCTGGGCACGGCATCCCTCATGGCCGACGCGGGCGTGAGACACGTGCTGTCGTTCGATGTCTCGGCGCTTTCGGTCGAGACCGTGACAATGCCCGACGGCGCGGCCGCGTTGAGGGCCTATCTGAAGGACGAGTACAACATGTACAAGGCCAACGGAGCGTTCTTCTGCCTTATCGCCGGCGACACCGAGACAACAATGCCTTACAGGATGACGTGGTTGTATTCTAATACCCCAGGCATAAGTACAGATTTTGAGAATATATATATACCGACAGACAATTATTTCGGAGACCTTACATCTGCCTGGAATCTGGTGAAGGACGGAAACGGGATATACGGCACATATTATAAAAACCTGACATATCGTGCTCAATCTGGAAGTGTCCGGAATCACCAGGATTTCCGACAATTTTCAGATATTGAATGGAGGTAAGCTCAACCTCAAATGCGATAATGTCGTGACCAACGGCACGATAAAGCAAGGTGCCGAGGTATCCATTCAGTCAGACTCGATAGAATTTGAGGAGGGATTCAATGTCGAGCTCGGCGCAAGTTTCAGTTACAATTAAAATCATAAGAATATGGAAAGATTCATTACAACAATGATACTCTCATTCCTGATGGCGGTCAGCGGCATCATGGCTTCTGCCGGGAATGTCGCCACCGTCAGGGAGGGAAGAGTATGGGAGTATGTCTACGAGGAAGGCTCAGGACCGGCCACATGGTCTGAATTCGACGGAGACACCAATCTGGTGATGTTCCGGATGTGGTTTGACGGAACCGAGGAGAGAGACGGCATGGAATACCATCGTCTGGTATACTCGGATTCCATAACCGTATGGAGCTATGTGTATGCCGGTGAGGGTCAGGATGAATTCAAGTCAATCAGACATATCCCGAATGTCCATAAGGAGACATTCCTCATGCGTGAGGAGGACTTCAGGATATATATGCTGTATGACGATAAATTCGAGGGTGTGTTAGGCCCCGAACCCGGACATCCCGATGAGCTCCTGATATACGATTTCAGCTGTAGGGAAGGGAACTCATACGATACTGATTTCTGCATGCAGTACTGGGCCGGCACACCCAGTTGGTATCACGGTTTCGCGCCGAACACCAGAATGAATATAAAATCAGCCGATACAATTCAGGTTGACGGGGAGGATGCCCTCATGCAGACAGGAAGGATAACGGTTGACTGGGATTCCTATCCTGATTCAGAAGAAGGCATCGACTATCTGATGATAGAGGGAATCGGCAGCGTGACTCACGGCTGTCTGCCCTTCATCTGCAATGACCAGACCACTGAGGTCAGGTATCACGACTTCAACCTCAACCGGGTGTATAATGACAGGGGGGGAATCATATACCGTGGCGAGGACATCGACACTACTACCCTCACTGTCGGACGCATCGCCGCTGATGCAGGAAGCCTGACGTTTGCCAACGGCCTCGTCAGGGCTGTGGGCGCCGGAGAAGTCAGCCTCATCCTCTACGACATCAATGGCAGAAGCGTGGTCACCGACAATGCGACAGAGTCTGCGGAGATAGACACGGAAGGTCTGCCTCACGGCGTCTACATTGCCGTCTGCAGGTCGCAGAATGGCATGAAGACCCTCCGCATAATGCTCTGAACAAATCATCTCTATTCCATGTATCGTGCCCAACCACTTCTCTCCGAAGTCTTAATCTCACAAGAGCGTCTCCGGCCAGCTGACCGGAGACGCTTCCTTTACATTGCTTGTATTCTATTTATTCCAACGGAAAACCATAAAGTCTCCCTTTGCCAAGAACAATTTCACGGGGAATCCGGTTGGAAGTTCATCCGGTCCTGGCGTTACCTGCGTCTCATTAGGAGGATCAAGACGATATACGGGAACTTTGCTATCGAAGTACAGAGTGATGTTTTGCCAGGTATACGGACTGTGGTTTACTACAACAAGATAATAGGAGTTTCCCTTTCTCAGGTGCGTCAACAAAACTCCGATGTTTGATGTACCAAGATTTGATGTCGATATATTCATCAACGGGCCGAAATTGTCTTTCTCGTAGTCGTAATATGACACTAACTCACCCCACACCCTATCACCGGTATGCCTCGCGATGATCATTTCCGCATCCAGGAACACGTCATTGTATTTCCTGATGAGATCGACAGTCTTTTTCACCTCATTCCACATAGGAGTCCTCTCATGATTGATGTTGACTGGCGCTTCACCATAATGATCATATCCTCCATCTGGTTTTGGAATCTCACGTTCTCGGAATGACCAGAAGGTTATGCCTTGGGAACCATAAGCTAATGCCGAGAAAGCCTCGTATCTCATACGTGCGAAAGTCGGCATCGCAGTGTAAGGCTTTCCTGCCGTGAGAAGTTGAAGACATTGACAGAATGTCCAGAATGGTCGATTTGTTTTCTTTGCCTGTCTGTGAAAAATCTCAAGATTTTCATAGAAGGAGTCCTGCACACTCAGATTGTTGTCTTTATCATATACCAACGGATATTGGTCATAGCACCATACGGGAAAATGGAAACGCTTTTCCATTTCATCAAGATATGCCATATAGTCCAGGCAATTCCCTTTTGTGTAGAAATCCCCTATATTGTTTTTTGCTCTGTCTACGCTGAGGTTGATATAAGTCATTCTTTGGCGAGGATACCATTCGTCCATTGATTTCAAGTATGACTTTTCCCACTCGGCGAGATCATCGAAATACGGCTCGTCTCCGAGAATCCAGGCCTTTATCTGACTGATATCGCACTTAGAGAAGAGGTTGTTTATCAATGCAACCAGTTTAGTTACTTCATATACTTGATGCCCGGCTGCTGGAGGCTCTCCGATTATGCTCAGGCCTGCGTCCGCGATGTATTGTTGCTTATATTTGTAGGTCTCAAATCTTGTTATGGCTGTGGCAGCATTGAAATGCGCGTCAACGATATTGGAGATTTCCTTTTCTACAAATTCTTTGTGTTTTTGTAGACCATAATCTGTGCCGTTTAGCAACTCACTCTCCTTATCAATATCAAAGCCACCCCAGCAGACAATGGGAATCTCTCCCGGTGTCGGGGATATGTATCTCTGGCGTGTGGCAGGCTCAATATGGATTGAGGTTTTTAATTTATCCATAAAAATTTTAATTAAGTAATCAACAGTTTTAAAACACTATAGCGTCCGAATTGGTTCAGCTTCATAATCGATTTAAACAATTTTTGACGAACTATTGCAAATGAATGATTTATTTGCTAAATTTGCCGGGTAAAGGGAACTTCTATAAATTAAATATTTGCATATCAGAGAAATAATTCGTATCTTTGTGTAAAAATTATAAGATAT
>CANQRV010000024.1 GCA_947626355.1 uncultured Muribaculaceae bacterium | reverse complement strand
TCATATTTTTAACGGATTAAACACTTGGCTCCTCGGAGCCGTTAACAAACTCTCAAAAAATAACCGAAGTATTGAATTTATATTAATTGACGACGAGGCGTTAAACCGAGGGCCATCCGACGTGTCATTATAGCGTAGGGCAAGCCAAGACGGCCGCCTGACTCAAAAACTTTTTTTGAAAACCTAATTAAACATTTAATGATGAAAAAGACATTGTTTTCAATAGCATTCGCGCTCATCGCCACCCTCTCCCTGCCGTCCTTCGCACAGCAGACCGCAACACCCCAGCAGGTGACCTGCACGAAAAACGACTGCACGAAGGACAAAAACGCAAAACCTGCCAAGGACGGCCGCAAAGGCGACAAGCGCTTCAACCGCCATATGGATCCCAAGGAGCGCATGGAGATGCTGAAAAGTCGGATATTCGAAGGCATCGAGCTCACCGACGCCCAGAAACAGGAAATCGACCGCCGCGGCAACGAATGCGACGAGAAAATCAACCAGATCCGCAAGGAGAGCAACGAGAAGATAAAGGCTGCTCAGAACGACTTCGACGCCGAGGTTAAGAAAATCCTCTCGGAAGAGCAATACCAGCAGTATCTCTCGAATAAGGAGAAAGCGCTGAACCCAGGGCCTAAATTCACCAAGAAAGGGTCGAAGATCGAGCGTCGCGACAAAAGCGCCGTCAAGGCTGACAAGATAGCCCGGAAGGCCGAGAAAAAGAAGGAGTTAAAGGCCGAGGAAGCCTCAAAGTAAGCCTCGCGCCACCATTCAGACCGACATAAAGACAAGGACTCAGTATATGAATTTTGATTTGAATAGGTAAGTTTTTAAGGTAAGAAGTTTCAAGTGTAGTAGTCAATAGGTCTGAAAAAGCCGGGACCCGGTGCCGTTGAGCGGCTCCGGGTCCTTCGGTTTTGAATCCTTTCACAAAAAAAGCGGCAAAATAGCAATGGCCGTTAAACTTTTCGCGCCGTTGTTTGTCGTATAAGTGAAAGGTAATTTGTCGCAGACACATTGCCGATAAAATAATAAAACAATGCTATCGCGACAAAAACGGAGTTCAGGTCGAGGCCCGGCTCCGTTTTTCTTTTGCCGCCGCCATACCCAAAATATTCCACACCATGCTCATCTTAGCCGCCGAATCGAAAACCATGGCTCTCCCCCACCTGCTGGATCCGGGAGTAGCCACCTCTCATACTCCTCTTTATGAAGAGAACGCCGCCGACATCATGTCGCATCTGCGCGACATTCCACGCCCGCAACTCGCCGCCGAGCTGAAACTCGGCGAGGCCGCCACGCGCCAGGCCGCCGAGTGGGTCTACGACTTCCCCGACAAGCGCATGGGGCTTCCGGCCATCGATGCATTCACCGGTGTCGTGTTCAAAGCCCTCGACGCCGGAAGCCTTACCCCTGAGGCGAAAGAGAGGGCCTCGCACGGCCTGCGCCTCATATCCTCGCTCTACGGCTGGCTGCACCCCGACGACATAATAAAGCCCTACCGTCTCGACTTCGGAGCCAAGCTCGCTCCCGGCAATAAGGCCCTCAACGCCTACTGGAAGAAAGACGTGACGCTCGCACTTATCAGATATCTAAAGGAGAACGACATGGCCGAGATAGTGAACATGCTTCCGGCCGACGCCTCGCGATGCATCGACTGGAAACTCGTGAAACACTATGCGAGAGTGGTGATACCACAGTTCAAGACCACCGACGGCAACAGTCTCCGCACGCCGCACGCGGGCAAGCTGAAACGGCTCCGGGGAGAAATGATACGCGACATTCTGGAGCAGGACATCGACAGCGCCGACGCGCTGCGCGACCTCAGCGGCGACAACTACATGGCCCTCGGCGAGACCGACTATCCCGACTACTTCACATATCAGACCGACTGAGCAAAGGCTGCTGAATTCATGCCAAGGAGGGAGAAACATGCCCAAGGCACGTCCCTACAAGCCGGAAATACAGCACTTTGGGATTGAAGCGAGGCGACGGAGCCCATGGACTCCGCCGCCTCTATCTACATTAGTATCTAAGCTTTTTCTGTGAATGCGTTATCTGCGGGCGACCATCATTGTAAAATCCTTCATAGTGTTTGTAGTTGTGATGTGAAAGGATATTGGTTGTAAAAGATATTAATGAGCTGAGTGTAGGACTCAAGTGCCGCAAAGTTATCAATGCCGGGGCGCACCTGCACCCCCCGAAGGCCAACAAAATTGCTACTTTCATGCATGTAGTAGTATCACAAATTCACCCGCGAATACCGCCGCCTCAAGGGAGAGGAGTTCCGATCTCTTCCGGCGAGCCGGCAATGCGACGTGATGTTTATGGAGGTGAAATCCTGCTTCAATGCCGGAGAATATGCCGACGGCATAGAGATGGCGCATGAGCTTCTCGGCATGCGCAAACCGGACTCACTGCTATATTATGACATCAACGCGATAACAATCACCGGAGACTATATATCTGAATACTCGAAGGAGACGCATTCCGAGAAATATTCACTGTCTAATTATATCAGGCGCGGGGAGAGAATGCTTTGCAAAGCCGGGAGCGCGGTGTGCCTGCCAATACCATCGCCAGGATGAGGAAAGCGTTGGTGTTCTCAAAAATGCTCAACGCCATCGACAGCGGCAAATATAAAGAAGCGCAGAAGTATGGCGCGGAGATGCTTGAATATCCCGTGACGGAAATCGAGAAGTCAGCGCTTGAAGGGAATATGGCGCTCATCTACCACAAGCTCGGCGATCTGGACATGGCCTCGCAATACTATCTGCGGGTGATCTCCGACGGGAGACACCATTACAATCATGCGGTATGCCTCTATAACTACATGCAACTTCTCATCAGCCAGGACAGGCCGGAAGAGGCTCTAAGGATTCTTGACGAGCATCCCGAGATCATCATGACGGCTAAAGGGACTGAATATGAGGCGAAGCTTCTGCGGGAAAAGTCGTACGCTCTGTATGAGGCAGGCCGACCCGACGAGGCGTTCTCGGCCCTTCTAAGGGCACGCTACGTGGAAGATTCCGTCAGCGGCAGCCGGATAAGGTCTCTCTCCGGGAAATATCTCGAGGCTCTTGAAACGGGAGCGGAGATAAAAAAGACAGCGACAGCGCTATACGCGGCTTTAAGATATGGGCTATAACGGCAACGGCGATATCACTACTCCTTGCGGTCTTTACCGTTCTGAGACTCGTCAGGAGGCACACACAGGGAACGAGAGATGATGCTGACGGAGCACAGGAGTCTACATACAACGGGGGCTCTGACGAGGAGAGCGCTGCCGACGTGCTGCGACTGGCGAGCCTCAACGAGACGATAGCCAGCATCGGGGCCACCGTCGACGACAAGACACTCAGCGACGGCGACAAGCTCTCGCGCATCAAGGGAGAGCTGAAGGAGATAGCCTCCTACGACGACCTCTGGCAGCTCTTCCACATACAGTTCGAGAAGCTGCATCCCTCCTTCTTCAGCCGGCTGAAGAGGGAATATCCCGACCTGACAGCCGGAGAGACGCGGATGTGCAGCTACGTGATGGTCAACATGACCAACAAGGAGATCGCGGCGCTGACACGCCGCAATATCCGCAGCGTGGAGACGATGCGCTACCGCCTCACCAAGAAGATGCATCTGGAGGAAGGCACTTCCCTGTCGGCCAGGCTCTTCGCACTCGCCGACACGGCAGCTAAAGGATAATGTAGATAACTTGATGCAAAAAATATCGGCCCGGATGTTGCACCATCAAACCATTTGCATTAACTTTGCGTTATAAAATCAAAGCAAGAGAGCTGAAAAAACCCACATCAAAGCAGATTGGGAAACTCATCAAATTTTATAGAAAAACCGAGACAAGCCACTGGGTCGATGGCGGGCCCCACGCCGCAAGGCGTTGCCTCTTCAGGCACAGGCGGATTACAAAGATCCAGGCGGCACTCAAATCCTGTCATTCGGAGTTTCATCACATTCCTTTGGTGTGGACCTTATAGGGTCGGCTGCCGGTGGTGACACCGGCGGCCGATTCCTTTTTTTCACAAACATAATCAACCTCAACCGATAATCCAAATGAAAGACGTAAAAGAGTGCCTGCTGGAGCGCACGAGCGTTCGCCGCTACGAGCGCGAGGCAATCCCCCAGGAGACAATGGACTTCATCTACAAGGCAGTGGAAAACACCCCGACGAGCTACAACGGGCAGCAGTTTTCCGTAATCGACATCTCCGACCAGGCTCTGAAGGAAGAGCTCTACCAGCTCACCAACCAGAAACAGCTGAAGACCTGCAACCGGCTGCTGATATTCTGCTCCGACTACAACAAGATCCGCCTTCTGGCCGAGCGCAAGGGCTTCGAAATGCCTCCCTTCACCGACACCATGGACGGAGTGACCATCGGCATCATCGACGCCTCGCTGGCGATGATGAGCGCCGTGGTGGCAGCCCAGGCCTGCGGCCTCGGCAGCAACTGCGTGGGCTATCTGCGCACGGTGGATCCGGCGGCGGTTGCCCGTATGCTGAAGCTGCCCAAAGGGGTGTTCGTGGTGTGCGGCCTGGCGCTCGGCATACCGCGCGAGCATCCCGACCTGAAGCCCAAGCAGCCCGGCTCACTCGTATTTCACCACAACCACTACCGCCAGGACAATGAACAGATGGTGGATGAGCTGGAGGCCTACGACGCAAGGGTGAAGGAATACAACCGGACACGCTCCGGAGGCACGACCGACAACGACTGGTGTGACCATATCCTCGACTACTACCGCCATGCCATGCACTACCGCATCCTGGAATACCTGGCCAACCAGGGCTACGACGTCAAGCACTGACGACACACTGACCAGAAACAGATTCATTCATGAAAACGGGGAAACGTGCCAAAGGCACGTCCCTACATGACTGAAAATAAAGACACAGAAAGCGGGCTCCTCCGAAAGGAAGAGCCCGCATATCTTCTGCCTGTGCAGGGCGGGATTTACTTCACCTTGTCGACGATAGCCTTGAAGGCTTCGGGATTGTTCATGGCGAGGTCGGCGAGCACCTTGCGGTTGATCTCGATCCCGGCCTTGTGGATAAGACCCATGAGCTTGGAGTAGGAAAGGTCCTCGAGACGGGCGGCAGCGTTGATACGCTGGATCCAGAGGGCGCGGAAATTGCGCTTTTTCTGCTTGCGGTCGCGGTAGGCGTAGGTGAGACCCTTCTCCCAGGTGTTTTTGGCGACGGTCCACACATTGCGGCGGCTGCCGTAATATCCGCGGGTCAGTTTGAGTATTTTCTTTCTCTTTGCCCTTGAGGCAACATGGTTGACTGATCTTGGCATCTTTTTAAAGAATTTTTTGGATGTCAGCGGCCGTCAGTAGAGGCGCTTTAGGCTGGTCATCCGGTTTTTGAAAATTTTGAAGGATAAAAAAATGGGTTGAAAACCGCTCCTACTTAAGAAAGGCTGAGGAGCTCACGAACGGCCTTGCGGTTGGCGGAAGCCACGAGCCCTGTGTGGTCGAGGTTTCTCTTACGCTTGATGCTCTTCTTCGTGAGGATGTGGCTGTGGTAGGCGTGTTTTCTCTTGATCTTGCCTGTGCCGGTGAGCGCGAAGCGCTTTTTGGCAGCGGCATTGGTCTTAACCTTTGGCATTTTGTTAAAAATTTTTAGTTGTTTAAAAATCACCTCGGCACGTAGTGCCTACGGTCTCTGTCAATTTTTATCATCTTGGCCGGCGTCGCCGGGCTTCGGCTCGGTCGGTTGGGAATCATTTTCTGCAGGCTGCGGCTTCTTGGCGTCTGGCTGCGGGCGCTTCTCCTTTGCGGGGTCTTTCTTAGCCTGGTTTTTGAGGGGAGTGAGCATGATGGTCATGCGCTTGCCCTCGAGCACGGGCATCATCTCGACCTTGCCATATTCCTCGAGGTCGTTGGCGAAACGGAGCAACAGCACCTCGCCCTGCTCCTTGAAGAGGATGGAGCGGCCCTTGAAGAAGACGTAAGCCTTCACCTTAGAACCTTCCTGAAGGAAGCCGATGGCGTGCTTCAGCTTGAAGTTGTAGTCGTGGTCGTCGGTCTGTGGTCCGAAACGGATCTCCTTGACCACCACCTTGGCGGCCTTCTGCTTCTGCTCCTTCTGGCGCTTCTTCTGCTGGTAGAGAAATTTCTGGTAATCGAGGATTCTGCACACCGGCGGCTCCGCGTTGGGCGAGATCTCAATGAGGTCAAGGCCCTGCTGCTCGGCGATGCGAAGCGCCTGTGCAATGGGATATATGCCTTGCTCTACATTGTCGCCCACGAGGCGCACTTCTTTAGCGCGGATGTGGTCGTTGGTGGTATAGGGGTCTTTGGCGGAGCGGTCGTTGCCCCGGCGCTGCGGGGCTCTTCCTGCGCCCGGCCTCGGAGAGGAGGGCGTCATCGGCTTGCGCGGACCCGAGAATTGAGGTTTTTTCTCCATTCAGTGATTGCTGTGGTTCCTGTTTTTAGTATGAAAAATGTCAGTTGGCGATCATCGACGCCACTTCGGCGCTCAAATCGGCTGCAAAGTTAGCAATTTTCATCATACCTTTATCACCTTCGCCCTGTTTTCTTACGGAAACGGAGTCATTTTGTGCTTCTTTTTCGCCCACAATGAGGAGATAGGGTATTTTCTTGAGCTCGTTGTCGCGGATTTTCTTGCCGATCTTCTCGTTGCGGTCGTCGACGATTGCGCGGATATCGCTCCGGTCGAGGGTGGCGGCCACCTGGCGGGCGTAGTCGTTATACTTCTCGCTGATCGGGAGGATCACCACCTGCTCGGGGATGAGCCAGAGGGGGAGCTTGCCGGCGGTGTGCTCGAGGAGCACGGCGACGAATCTCTCCATGGATCCGAAGGGAGCACGGTGGATCATGACGGGGCGGTGCTTCTGGTTGTCGCTGCCGGTGTATTCGAGGCCGAAGCGCTCCGGAAGGTTATAATCCACCTGGATTGTGCCGAGCTGCCAGCGGCGTCCGATGGCGTCCTTCACCATGAAGTCGAGCTTGGGGCCGTAGAAGGCGGCCTCGCCCTCCACCTTGGAAGCCTTGATGCCTTTCTCCTCACAGGCCTCGATGATGGCCTGCTGGGCCTTCTCCCAGTTCTCGTCGCTGCCGATGTATTTCTCCTTGTTCTTGGGGTCGCGCAGCGAGATCTGGGCCTCGTAGCTGTCGAAATTGAGGGCCTTGAAGATGTAGAGGATGATGTCCATCACCTTGAGGAACTCGTCCTTGATCTGGTCGGGAGCGCAGAAGAGGTGGGCGTCGTCCTGCGTGAATCCCCTCACGCGGGTGAGACCGTGGAGCTCGCCGCTCTGCTCGTAGCGGTAGACGGTGCCGAACTCGGCGAAGCGCAGCGGCAGGTCGCGGTATGAACGCGGGAGGGCCTTGTAGATCTCGCAGTGGTGGGGACAGTTCATCGGCTTGAGCATATACTCTTCGCCCTCCTCGGGGGTCTTGATGGGCTGGAAGGAGTCCTTGCCGTATTTAGCCCAGTGGCCGGAGGTGACGTAGAGGTTCTTGTTGCCGATATGCGGAGTGATCACCTGGAGATAGCCATACTGCTTCTGAATCTTGCGGAGGAACTGCTCGAGGCGGTCGCGGAGGGCGGCGCCCTTGGGGAGCCAGAGGGGAAGGCCCTGACCCACTGTCGGGGAGAAGGTGAAAAGCTCCATCTCCTTGCCGAGCTTGCGGTGGTCGCGCTTCTTGGCCTCCTCGAGGAGCACGAGATACTCGTCGAGCATCTTCTTCTTTGGGAAAGTGATGCCGTAGACCCTGACGAGCTGGTTGCGCTTCTCGTCGCCGCGCCAGTATGCGCCGGCGAGCGAGAGCACCTTCACGGCCTTGATGGGAGCGGTGGAGGGGATATGCGGGCCGCGGCAGAGGTCGGTGAAGTCGCCCTGGGTGTAGGTGGTGATATGTCCGTCCTCGAGCTCGCTGATGAGCTCGCATTTATATGTCTCGCCCCTGTCGCCAAACATCTTCAGGGCGTCGGCCTTGGAGATGTCGCGGCGCACTATGGCCTCCTTGCGGGAGGCGAGCTCGAGCATCTTCTTCTCGATCTTCTCGAAATCCTCGGCGGTGATCTTATGCTCGCCGGGATCGATGTCGTAGTAGAAACCGTTCTCGATGGCGGGGCCGATACCGAACTTCACGCCGGGATAGAGCTCCTGGAGAGCCTCGGCGAGGAGGTGGGCTGAGGAATGCCAGAAGGCGTGCTTGCCCTCGGCGTCATCCCATTTGAAAAATTCGACGGAGGCATCTTCGGAGAGCGGACGCGCGAGGTCCCAGTCCTGTCCGTTGACCTTTGCGGCGAGCACATCGGCCGCGAAGCGCGGGCTGATGCTCTCGGCGATCTGAAGCGGAGTGATGCCATTCTCGTATTGCTTTACGTTGCCGTCGGGGAATGTAATGCTAATCATATATATCGTATGAATTGTTGACTGTGATGATTAAGATAAACGTGTGAACACGGGCCCGAATTGTGTCGGGTCTCCAATAATCGCGCAAAGATAATAAAAATTTCACATTTGTAAAAATTTATTATCTTCCGGCCATCCTCTTGAGCAGATTGTAGGATGGGAGCACACCGAGCTCACCGGCTTTGCTGAGGTCGGAGAAGGCGAGATTGCGGTTGCCCGCCTGGAGGTAGGCGAGGCCACGGTTGAAGTACGCCTGTCCGAACCCGGGATCGATGGAGAGGGCCTCGGCATAACACTGGAGAGCAGAGGTGTAGTCGCCGAGAGCATAATAGATGTTGCCTTTGTTGAACCAGGCATAGACGAGCCTCGGGTTGACGGCAATCGCGGCGTCGAAATCGGCGATGGCGTCGGACACGAGCTTCTGGGCGTTGCGGCGGCGCAGCATCTCGGAGTCGCCTGCCTCGGCATCGGATTCGCCGGACCGGCGCTGCATCATGCCGACGCCCTTGGCGTAACGGGCGAAACCGCGGGCCATGAGGGCCACGGCAAACCTCGGACTGCTCTCGACCGCCATGTCGAGATCGGCGATGGCGCCGTCGAAATCCTTGAGCATGGTCCTGACCACTCCCCTTCCGAGCCAGTCGACGGGGCGCGGGTTGGCGCCGGCGAGAGCGGCGGAGAAGGCGTCGGCCTCCTTGAAGAGGGTCTCGAGACGCGCGGGGTCGGTCTCTGCCACAAGGCCGGGCGAGAGATAGAGCGTCGACGCGAGGTAACGCTGGGCGTTGAGGTCGTCGAGGTCGCGGAAATAATTGGAAAGGCCCCTGAGGCCGGCCTCCGGACGGGCGAATGTCACGACATACATGGGCTCGGGCTCCACCTGCACATTGCGGTCCTGCACGCGCCCCTTTATCTTCTCGTTGTAGGAGAGCTCCTGGTCGGACGACGCGCTTACGGTGACAAGGCGGTTGAAGCGCTCCATCACCTCGTTGCGGCTCTCCTCGGAGTCGTCGTCGGTATCGGGCCGGGAGCCGCGGCTGTTGTCGGTGGCGGCCGCGATAGTCGGGCGGTCGAGCGGGTGGGCGTCGGGGTCAGTGACATACTGCTCCACGAGACTGTCGGCATACCTGACGTTGCGCATGGCGCCCTGCATGTCGCCGAGTCCGCGCCGGGCCTCCGCGATGGCGTAATATGCCGGATAAAAGCGCGGATACTGACGGGCGATGGTCTCAAATGCCTGTAGCGCGTCCTTATATCTGGCGGCCTCGAGATAGACGAGGCCACGGTTGTAGAGCGCGTGGAAATTGCCGGGGTCGATCTCCAGCACTGCGGAGAAGTCGGCCGCTGCGCGGTCGAGGTCCTTCACCTCATAGCGCAGCAGGCCGCGGTTGAAGAGGGCCGCGGAGTTGGAGGGGTCGAGCTCGAGGGCGTAGTTGTAGTCGCTCATGGCGCCGAAATAGTCGTCGGAGTTATAGCGCAGGAATGCGCGGTTGACGTATAGGTCTGCGCGGTCGGGGGCGAGCCTCACGGCCTCGTTGATGTCGGCCGTGGCGGCTTCCCACTGCCGGCGGCGCCATTCGATCTCGGCGCGCATGAGATAGGGATTGATGAGGCTCTTGGAGAGCTCCAGGCTGCGGTCGAGGTCGGCGAGGGCGGCCACGGTGTCGCCGCGCAGGGTGTTGAGGCGTCCGCGGGCGGCGAATCCCTCCTCAAACTTCGGATAATGGCGCAGGAGGGCCGTGAATGTGGAGTCGGCATCGTCAAATTTCTCGAGCTCCGTGAGGGCCACGGCCTTATAGAAGAGGAAATACTTGTCGAGGGGATTGTATTCGAGGCCCACGTTATAGTCTTCCACGGCAAGGGAGTCGAGGCCGAGGTTCTGGCGTGCGAAACCGCGCAGCTTGTAGGCCTCGGTCTTGAACTTGTTGCGATCTATGGCGAGGTTGCAGTCTTCCTCGGCGCCCTTGTAGTCGTCAAGGCTGAGCTTGGCGAGGGCGCGGAAAAAGTATGGGTCGGCGAGATATGGCTTGGCCTTGATGGCCTGGTTGAAATATTGGATCGCAAGCATATAGTCTTCCATCGAGAGCACATTGCGGCCGATGGCGAGCACCTGCTCGGCATTGACCTGGGCATAGGTCTGCGATGGGAAAGCGAGAGCCGCCATCATCAGGCATGAGGTGGCGATGGCGGGAAAACAACGTCTGAATATGGTCATAACACTGCAAAATTAGGCAAAAAACGCCATACTACACAATGAACCAAAGAAAAACGGCATCGTTTTTTTATTATAAGGTAAAAAAGCAAATGAAGAATATAGTAGTGATAGGAGGAGGCTTCGCAGGCCTCAACCTCATAAAGAAGCTCGACCACCGGCGCTACCGGGTGATGCTGGTGGACCGCAATAACTTCCAGAGCTTCCCGCCGCTGTTCTATCAGGTGGCCTCGTCGGGGTTGGCTCAGGAGAACATCGCGTTCCCCTTCCGGAGGGAGCTCAAGAAGCTGCGCAATGTGAGCTACCACATGGGTCACGTGAAAGGTCTCGACCTCGAGGCGCGCACCGTGACCACGAGCTACGAGACGCTGAGCTACGACCGCCTGGTGATAGCCGCCGGCTCCACCAACAACTTCTTCGGGATGGAGGGGCTGCCGGAAAACGTGTTCTGCATCAAGACACTGGCGGAGGCGGCCCACAGCCGCGACGAGATACTCGACAGGCTTGAGCGCGGTGCGCTCTGCAAGGACCCGTCACGGCGTCGCGAGCTGCTGAGCTTCCTGGTGGTGGGAGGCGGGCCGGCCGGCGTGGAGATAGCCGGAGCGCTCGGCGAGATGAAGAAATACGTGCTTCCCCGCGAATACCCGGAGCTCGACCCTGCCGACCTCCGCATCACCCTCATCGAGGGCACGGGCCATCTGCTCGGGGCCATGCGTCCGGAGTCGCAGGAGAAGGCGCTGCGCTACCTGCGCGAGCTTATGGTGGACGTGCGCCTCGACACGATGATGAAGGGATATGCCGACAAGCATGTGACCTTCGCCGACGGCCACACTGAATACTGGGAGACGCTGGTCTGGACGGCCGGCGTGATGGGCGAGCCTATCCCCGGTCTACCGAAGGAGTGTCTTGGACACGGCGGCCGGATCGTGGTCGACGAATACAACCGCATGAAGGGATATGAGGAGAGCGTATGCGCCATAGGCGACATCGCGCTGATGACCACGGAGAAGTATCCCAAGGGACATCCGCAGATGGCGCAGCCGGCCATACAGCAGGCGCGCCTGCTTGCGCGCAACCTCAACAGCGGAGAATGGAAGGAGAAATTCCGCTACCGCGACAAGGGGTCGATGGCCACCGTGGGCAAGAACCGCGCGGTGGCCGACCTGCCGCGGATGTCGTTTGGCGGCATGATGGCCTGGATGGCCTGGATGTTCATCCACCTGATGTCGCTGCTGGGGATGCGCAACAAGCTGTCGGTGCTCCTCAACTGGACGTGGAACTATTTCACCTATTCCACATCGCTGAGGCTGCTGATGCGTCCTACGAAATTTCCTCTGCGGCGTCACTGGGGCGACTGACCATTTGCTCAAATGTGGATTAATTGTTAATTTTGCATAAATGAAACCGAATATGAAGAGAGCTACAATAACACTGCTGCTTGGGGCTGCCCTGACATTCGCCGGAGGATGCACGGCGCTTAAAGGCGCGGGGTCAGCTTCCGATGGGAAAGCCGGCGGCAAGGGAGGCAAGGTAAAGCATGAAGCGGTGCTTCCCCAGGACAGAGAAAAGATAGTGCAGGCAGTCGCCAATGTATATACCTCCGAAGAGCTTTCGCGTGGCGTGGTGAAAGGCGACTGGGCGATAGAGACAGTCTTCGGCCGCAAGGCAGTGGGCGAGGAGGCTCCTTACCTGAAATTCGTGCCCGCCGAGAAGCGTGTCTACGGCAACGACGGCTGCAACATAATAAATGCAGCCTATATCTATAATCCAGCCGACTCCACCCTGAGTTTCAGCCAGCTCGTCTCCACAATGCGCAGCTGCGGAAAGGAGGGCATCACCGACCGCGAGATATGTGCCGCACTCGATTCAGCACGCTACTACTCGTGGCGCCTCGACGGCGACAGCTATTACCTCTATCTCTACGACTCCGGCCACAGCCGCATCATGGAGATGATGCACCAGAACTTCCAGTTTCTCAACGGCACATGGCAGGTGGCGGCGATAGGCGACGAGAAAATCGACAACCCCGACATGAAGCTGGTGATCGACGTGGACGAGGGGAAAGTTCACGGCAACACAGGCTGCAATATCCTCAACGGCACCCTGGAGACCGATATGGACGCCGCCAATTCCATCTCCTTCCAGGCGATAGCCACCACCCGGATGGCATGCCCGGAGCCCAACCATGAGATGCATCTGCTGGTGGCCCTTGAAGAAGCTATGAAGGCGCGTGTGCTCAGCGGGCAGCAGGTGGAGTTTCTCAACAACGAGGGCACGCGGGTGCTTCTTCTTGAGCGCACCTCCGACAAGTAGACGGGCACTAAGCATAGACCATAAGAAGACAGAATAAGAAATGGCAGAAGAGAGAATCGACAAGTGGCTCTGGAGCATGCGCGTGTTCAAGACGCGCACCATAGCCACCGACGCATGCCGCAAGGGACGCGTCACGATGGGAGGCACGGCGGTGAAGCCGTCGCGTACGGTGAAGCCCGGCGACGTGATCGACGTGAGGAAGCCGCCCATCACCTACATCTTCCGCGTGAAACAGCTCTCAACGGGAAGGCTCGGGGCACGCCTCGTGCCCGACTATCTGGAAAACCTCACCAGCCAGGATCAATACGAACTGCTCGAGATGACGAAAATCTCAGGATTCGTAGACCGGCGCAAGGGACTCGGCCGCCCCACGAAGCGCGACAGCCGTGAGCTCTCCCGCTTCAAGGAAGACAGCTACGCCGACACCTTCTATCTCGACTGGGAAGACAGTGACGACGACACTGACGACGGCGATGAGGATTGAGACGCTGATCGACAACATCAAAGGATGGCTGCGCCCGCAGGCGCACGATGAAGTAAAAGACAAGGAGAAGGAAGAAGTGAACAAATATCTGATAGCGTGTCTCGGCAATATAGGCAGGGAATACGAGGGCACGCGCCACAATATAGGGTTTATGACGGCCGACCGTCTGGCGGAAGACGCCGGGGTGGCCTTCGAGTCGTGCCGTTACGGCGACATGGCGCAGATCAAGGTGAAGAACTGTCTGCTGATGGTGCTGAAGCCCTCCACATACATGAATCTAAGCGGGGTGGCTATAAGATACTGGATGAACAAGGAGAAGCTGCCGCTGGAGAGACTGCTGGTGGTGGTCGACGACCTTGCGTTGCCGTTCGGCACGCTGCGGCTACGCCAGCGCGGCAGTGACGCGGGTCACAACGGACTGAAGAACATAGCCTCTGAGCTGGGCACCACCAACTATGCCCGTCTGCGCATCGGCGTGGGCAATGACTTCGCGCGTGGCGGTCAGATCGACTTTGTGCTCGGCAAGTTTCCCGAGGAGGAGGCGCGTGAGCTTCCGGAGAAACTGGAGCGCGCGGCGGAGGCTGTGAAATCCTATTGCCTCGCGGGGGCGGCATACACCATGAACCACTTCAACCAGTAACTACCGGTCAACCCATCAGGCAGCCTGTAGGGACGTGCCTCCGGCACGTTACAATATCTTGCGTGACAGAGTCATCCATGCCGATGGGGCAACATGCCAAAGGCATGTCCCTACAAGCCGGATTCCGATTGGTCATGGAGCTATATGATTAAGGAGCGAGTTGACGGCGCGGGTGCGGGCGGCAGGCTGGCCAGGAACGGTGATGAATAGATGCACGGCGCCGGGATAGACCTCATGAGTCACTTCTGAGCCGGAAATGGCGAGAGTCTCGGCAAGAGCATACGACTGGTCGAGCAATATGTCGCGTCCTGCCGAGATGATGAGTGTCGGGGGAAGCTTCTGCCCGCCAGCCTTTAACAACTTCACGGGATCATATTCATCATGCGCTGAAACGTCAACGGTAGAGAGGGCGGTCTCAAGGAATGCCGACATGAGGCGGGAGTCGAGACCATAGCCACGGCCGTAGCGACGCCAGCTGCTCTCGCGGTAAGCGGCATCCTTCCTGTCGGGCACGTCGAGTGTGGCCACGGGATAGACGGCTACTATTGAATTGACAGGATGCCGAGGCCCCGATTCATCATATTTCATAGCGGCGAGGAGAGCGAGATGACCTCCGGCACTATCGCCGGCTACGCTCACGAGACCGGAAGTGCTCCCCCACTCCGCGGCATGGGCCACGGCATAGCGTATGCCGGCGACGGAAGCCGCGAGCGCGTCGGCAAGCGTGTGGTCGGGCACGAGGGGATAGTCGACGGCCAGGACAATGGCGCGGCCGGTGGCGGCCACCGAGGCGCAGAACTCCGCGCAGCTGTTGAGACTGCCGAAAGCCCATCCTCCACCGTGAAGATACACCACAACCGGCAGCGGCCCGTCGGCAGCCGGAACAGACGGGAGGTAGAGGCGCATGGCCGTGGAGCGTCCCGCCGAGAGGTCGGGAGCGAGGTCAGTCACCTTCACGGCATCAGGATATTCGGGAGCGACGTTTCTTGCGTTCCTCACGGCGAGCAACGAGGAGAGGTCGCCGCCGATGGATCGGGATACGGCATCGGCCTGCGAGTCCTGCAATCCATCGGGCAATGAATCGATGAAATCATCGGCCTGCATCGTCATGGTGACGGAATCGGGAGCGGCAACTACGCCCGTAGATGACAGGGGGGAAAGAAGGAGCATCAAGGAAGCTATGGCAGCAATCATATTCTCAATTTTTATCGATTATACTCTTCCGGTCACTGACCGTCTTTCTCCATAAGCTCGAGAAGGCGCATCTCGGCCTCGTCGGTGCGCGCGATAATCGCCTCGACACGCCTTGCGGCCTCCGAGAGCTCCTCATGGTCCATCTCGCCGGTCATCATCTTCGCCTCAAGCTCCTTGCGCTCGTCGGCGAGGGAGGACAGCTCTGTCTCCAGGGCTTCCATCTCGCGTTTCTCCTTGAAGGTGAGGCGCGCGGCCTGCTCCGCACGTCGCTGGGCCCCACGTCCGGAAGGAGCCGGCGCTGTCTGCGCCGCGCCTTTGGAAGCGGGCGTCTCGGCGGCGCGGTCGAGGAGCTTCTGCTGCTGCACACAGTGGCGGTAGGTGGAGTAGTCGCCGGGGAAATCCCTGACCTTGCCGTCGCCTTCGAAAACGAAAAGATGGTTTGCGATCCGGTCGAGGAAGAAGCGGTCGTGGCTCACGATGATCACGCATCCCTTGAACCCTACCAGATAATCTTCGAGTATGGAGAGGGTCATGATGTCGAGGTCGTTGGTGGGCTCGTCGAGAATCAGGAAGTTGGGGCGGCGCATCAGCACGGTGGCCAGATACAGGCGTCGGCGCTCGCCGCCGGAGAGCTTGCCGACGAATTTCTGCTGGGTCTCGGGAGTGAAGAGGAATTTGGAGAGGAACTGCGAGGCCGAGAGACGTGTCTTGTCGTCGAGCGTCACCTCCTCGGCGATGTCGCGCACCGCGTCTATCACCTTCATGCCCAGGTCAAAGCCCGTCATTCCCTCCTGGCTATAGTAGCCCCAACGCACGGTCGTGCCGATGTCGAAGGAGCCGGAATCGGGCTGGAGCAGGCCGAGCAGCAGCTTGATGAAGGTGGACTTCCCTACCCCGTTGGGACCTACGACGCCCACCTTGTCGTAACGGGCGAAATCGTAAGACCAGTCGCGCAGGATGCACTTTGATCCGAAGGATTTCGAGACATTCCTGGCTTCGAAGATCTTGCTGCCTATATAAGAGGACTTGACGGCGAGGTCTACCTCCCGGGTGGAGAGGTTGACGCGCGAGCGCTCCTCGAGCTGATGGAAATTGTCGATGCGGTATTTCGCCTTCGAACCGCGTGCCTGCGGCTGGCGACGCATCCACTCGAGTTCGGTGCGGAGTATGTTCTTCACCCGTGCGAGCTCGGCGTCGAGGGCCTCCATGCGCTCCTCTCGGCGGCGCAGGTAGTAGTCGTAGTTGCCGTCGTAGGAATAGAGGGCCTTGCGGTCGAGCTCTATGATGCGGTTGCAGACGCGGTCGAGGAAATAACGGTCGTGGGTCACGAGCAGTAGGGTGACGCGCTTACGGCCGAGGTAATCCTCCAGCCACTCGATCACCTCGATATCGAGGTGGTTGGTCGGCTCGTCGAGGATCAGGAAGTCAGGCTCCTCGAGGAGCACCTTCACGAGGGCTGCACGCTTCAGCTGGCCGCCGGAGAGGGTGTCCATGGGCTGCGAGAGGTCGGTGATGCCAAACTGATGGAGCATGCGTGTGGCTCGCCCCGGGGCGTCGAAATCGTCGGCGGAGAGCGGCTCGGGAGTGGCGAAGTCGAGGATCGTCTCCCCCTCCTTGAAAGCCGGGGTCTGGGTAAGGTAGCCTACCCTCGTGCCGCGCTCGAAGACCACCGAGCCGGAGTCGGGCGCCTCTATGCCGGCGATGATGTTTAGGAACGTTGACTTACCGGCGCCGTTGGGCGCGATGAGTCCTACCTTCTCGCCCTCGGAGATGGAGAGCGAGACATCGGCGAAGAGGAGTCGGTCGCCGAAAGATTTGGTGATGTTGAGAGTCTGGAGCAAACTTATACTTTATAAGAGTGAAGAGTCAAGATAATAAAAGAGGCATGCCTTTCGGCATACCCTTTTATTCTTTTTCGCCTGCGGGCGAGGCATCTGCTCAGAGGGCGGCTATGACCTCGATCTCGACTAGAGCCTTCTTGGGAAGCTCTTTCACGGCGAAGGCGCAGCGTGCGGGGAACACCTCGTGGAAGTGCTCGGCATACACCTCGTTCATGGGAGCGAAGTAAGACATGTCGGCGAGGAAGACGGTGGTCTTAACCACATTGTCGAGCGAAGCGCCGGCCTCGGCGAGGATGGCCTTGATGTTCTCGATCGACTGGCGGGTCTGGGCCTTGATGTCGGCGGGCATCTCGCCGTTGGCGGGGTTGATGGGAAGCTGACCGGATACAAAGATCAGGTTGCCGGCCTGTACGGCCTGGCTATAGGGGCCGATTGCGCCGGGGGCGTTGGCCGATTTGATTTCCTTTTTCATGGTGGTATGAAAATAATTTATCAATTTAAAGTCGTGTCTGGCAGCGGGAGCGGCGTTGCCGCATCCGCGACTTGACGCTGCAAAATTAGCAAAATAAGCCGAAACCGCCAATTAATGCGGTCAGAATATGCCTGGATTTGATTTTAAGGCCGGAATGTTTTGGCGGAAATGTCTTTTATATTAAATTTGCAGTCAGATAACGGCTGAGATATGTGTACACGTCAGCAATGCATAGATAGACTGAGGGAATCAGCGCCATATATACGAGAGAATTTTGGCGTTAAATCCCTGTGTATATTCGGCTCCGTGGCCAGAGGAGACAACAGGCCGGACAGCGATGTCGACATCTGCGTCGACATGCCTGCACAGATGCGACTGGTGCTCGGCCTGAAGATATTTCTCGAGGAACTGTTCGGTACCTCTGTCGACCTGATACGGAGGCATCGGAACCTAAGGCCATTCTTCCTATCACGAATAGAACAGGATGCAATATATGTCATACGATAAGGAAATAGTTGCCGACACGTTGTTTCAAATCAATGAGGCCATAGACCATATTGAGGAATGGTGTATCAATATAAATTCGGGAGATGACTTCGTGAGTTCTGCTGATGGGATGAGAACCCTGGCGGCGGTATGTATGCTATTGGAAGCCATAGGCGAAGGGATTAAGAAAATCGATAAACGTACTGAAAGCGGATTGTTACGCGTAATATGTCCGGAAATACCATGGAAAAGCATTATGGGGATGAGAGACCATATAGCTCATGGCTACTTCAATATAGACGCAGACTTTGTATATGATGTTGTTTATCGGGACCTTGAGCCTTTGAAAGAAGCTATCGGAAAACTTATTTCCAATCTCAACAACCAATAGCAGATTTCAGATGTTAAGTTGCAACGATTCTGGCAACAAATTAAGGTTATTGCCAAAATTGTTGTCAAAATGCTGGTATGACAAGATCTGTCAGAGCATGGATTCACGGGATCTCGCGACGGCGGCTTCCGGAGAATACTTCTCCAAGGGCCCGAGGTCGTGACCGCTCCAGACACCGCGGCTGTCGTCGGCTTCCGTGTCGAACGTGAATCCGGCAACGGGATAGTCCATACAGCGCAGCTCGGCGTAAAACACGCCGTTGCATTCGTCATAAGCGAAGAATGACAGCTCAACCTGCAATTGACCGTCGTCAGCGTTTCCCTTCCCGGCCGGCGCCGGCTTTGCGAAATGCATTGCAAAACTGTCGCCGTCAGGATGGTATAGCCTCAGCTCAAGTTCCGGCAACGCATCGTGATGCAGGCTATCTAGCTTATGCAAGACGTTAAACCTGACATAATAGTCATGCTCGTTGATGGTCCTTATGTTCTTATACATCACATTTTCCTCGGCTGGCCGGAGTCCTGCCCCGGTGACAGCATACCACTGCGAGGGATGCGGCAGACGAGACTGGGGCCATCGGCGAAACGTCCTCTCGGCGATGGTCCGCGATGCCGACAGGTCGGTAACCATCAGTTTATACTTATGGGGCGTCTTTAACTCGGTATAGTCCAGTGGGAAATATATGTAATGGGCTCTGAACGACTCATCCCTCTGCAAATCGACCTCCACTACCTTTTTTGCCACGACGCGCCGGAGGGACAGATTGACAAGGCTCAGCGCCACCTGACGTCTGACGTCGCGCTCACGCCGTATATTGCTGAGCTCGAGCATCACGGCGACGCCGGCCACAGGGCGGTTCGCGAGGAAGTCGCTGCGGAAGTCGAACAGATGGCCGCGGATGGCCGTCGGATTTTCCGAAAGGGTGCTGTCATCAATAAGAAATTGGATCCTGTCGACGAATATCGGTGATTTTCTTTTCATGGGTCGTGGCGATATGTTTCCGTATCGTTTCCGTATTGCTTTTGTATCGGATTTGTATCGGATTTTGTCCCAAACCAGGCATTTTTAATGTCGTTTTAGCTGCCTTTCTGCTACCTGATTCTACAGAAATAGCTGATAATCAAACGATTATCAGCTATTCTATGAGCCGCGAGTGGGACTCGAACCCACGACCTTTTCGTTACGAATGAAATGCTCTACCAACTGAGCTATTGCGGCGTTATCGGATGCAAAGTTACGAATTTTTTTCCAATCCACAAAAACTTCATCCACATTTTCTCGCAGTGGATTCGCAAACGCAGTCAATAGCAACCGATTATGAATCATGAATCGTGCATTGAATCACGGAGCCAAAGGGAGGCTGGGTGCGGAAGGCCTCCTCCGCCGTGACACCACTTAATACACGCGCTTGCGTGAGGATGCCGCCGTGGGTGAACAGCAGCAGCCGACCGTCTGCCGCATGATCACGCAGAAATGAGACGAAACGCCGCTGCTGATCCATAAACGACTCGCCACCCGTCGGCGCCACATGTAGCCAGTCGTCGAACCACAGCTGGAGCCGCGGGTCGGAGATCTCGTCGTAGCACTTCATCTCCCACTCCCCGAAATCCATCTCCGCGAGACGCGCGTCGACCTCGGCGCCGGGATAGCCGCAATAGGTGGCGAGGCGCCGGCAACGCGACAACGGGCTGGTGAAGACCCGGTCGAAGGGCGCCAGTTCACGAAGCTTCGAGGACACGACGGCCGCCTCGGCCCCGAAGGTCGAGGCCAGCGGTACGTCGGTGGCGCCGTAGCAGACGCCACGCGGCACATCGACGGCGGTGTGGCGTACAAGTGTCAGATCCACAACATCATTCATGACCGCACACCCTGACTACATCAAACCAAATCTTCGGTTAATGCGAAAACATTGACCATCATGGAGAGCATAAGCATATAGACCACTTCACATATAATGTAGGTGGCGCCGCAGCAGTCGCCGGTGTAACCCTGGATCTTCTTCTCCATGTATTGGAACAACGTGAAGCTGGCCATCCATGCAAAAAGCATAGGGACACCCACGACAGACACAAGGAAAAAAATAGAGGGCCACCCGGAAATGCCAGCCGTCTTCCACACCATATATATCACCGGCAGCGACGGCAGCAGGCCGAACAGCACGTCGAGCACTATGGCTCCGCGCGACATACGTGCATACACCGTCTTGCTCTTGGCATGCTCGGCATCGCGGGCGTATGGCAGCTCATTGATGATCATCGAGGCGCAGCACTTTGCCAACGGGTCGGCCGCGAAGATGACGCAGGCTCCGAAGAGAGGCGGAAACGACGACACCAGCGAGAAGAGGAGAAGGTAATAGCATATCAGAGCCACCACACCGTATGTGCCGATATGGCTGTCTTTCATGACCTCGAGGATACGCTGGCGCGAGCCGCCTGCGCCGAAACCGTCGAAGAAGTCGGCGAGGCCGTCTTCATGGAGAGCGCCGGTGATGAGAAGCCGCGCCACGATTGCGAGTATCGCGGCCACAGAAGCAGGCAGGAGCGAATAGTTGGCCATCCACCATACCAAAGCCATCACGCCTCCGGTGAGCCATCCCACGAGAGGCCACAGCTCCACCACCCGGGCATAGAGCGCCGGTTTCGGTGAGCAGAGTCTCCAGAGCGGGAGCCGCGTGAAGAAGATGAAAGCGGCAAGGACGCGTTGCATGTCAGAAATATTTAGTTACGTCGACGGCGGCGAAAGTGTCCATCTTATTTATCATGTCTACGGCGCTCTGTATGATGGGATATGCACAGACAGCGCCGCTACCCTCCCCGAGCCTTAGGCCGAGACTGAGGAGAGGCCTGGCACCTATGGCGTCGAGCATCAGACGGTGGCCCGACTCGTCGCCGCAATGTCCGAAGACGGCGTAGTGGCGTATCTCGGGATAGAGGGCGAATGCGGCGGCCATCACCGAGGTCATGATGAAGCCGTCGACGATAACTATCATGCCGAGCTCCGCGGCACGGAACATGCCGCCGAGAGCCATCGCCATCTCGAAGCCGCCAAACCACGCGAGACGCTCGACGAGCGAGTCGGAACCTTTGTATCCGGCCAGCGAGCGGGAGAGCACATCATACTTATGCGCCACACCCGGAGTGTCGAGCCCCGCGCCGGCGCCTATACAGTCTTTCAAGGGGATGCCGGTGAGGATATGCATCCACATCGAGGAGGCGGAGGTGTTGCCGCTCCCCATCTCGCCGAAGCTGACGATGTTGCAGCCGTCGGCATGCACCATATCCACCACTTCGGCGCCGCGCTCCACGCAAAGCCCGAACTCTCCGACCGTCATGGCAGGGCCGTGAAGGAAATTGGAGGTGGAGCGGCGCACCTTCATGTCGATGATGCCGGCGCCGGCCGGTATGTCGTAGTCGACGCCCGCATCGACGAGCACCAGGCGGAAGCCGTGTTGCTCGCAGAGGAAATTGATGCCGGCGCCACCCTTGGCGAAATGGCCGAGCTGCTGCCAGGTGACCTCCTTCGGGGAGACGGAGACACCCTCCTCGATCACGCCGTGGTCGGCGGCGAAGAGGATGTTGGCCGGCTTGGAGAGACGCGGAGTGAGCGTCTGCTGCACGAGGGCGAGCTGGAGGGCGAGCTCCTCGAGACGTCCGAGGGAGCCCTTGGGTTTGGTGAGATTGTCGATTCGCTCCATGATGGCCGGGCGCATGGCCCGGTCGGGAGCTATGATTGCAAATGATTTCATGGCATGATGCTGGATTACGGGAGAGATGGCTGGTCAGAGAAATTTCTTGTCGCGGAGCAGGTCGAGCAGAGCCTTGGAGACCTCGACATTCATGGCTTCGGGATAGCGCACGTCGGTGAAGACCTGGGCGAGCGACGTCTTGCCGTTCTCGGCCACGAAACGGGCATTGGGCCCAAACTCGTCCTTGGCCTTGAAGAGCTCCATCACCTTCGCGTCGGAGTCGTCGCGATATCGCTCGAGATGCATGCAGGCCTCGAGTGGAAGCCGCTCGCAACGTTCGGGCGTGGAGGCGGGCCAGCCGATGGCGAGGGCGGCCACGGGCACGACGAGGTCGGGCAGAGAGAGGAGCTCCGAAATGCGGGCGGCATTATACGTCACGGTGCCGAGCCAGCACGTGCCGAGCCCTTCCATCTCCGCGATGGTCGTGATCTGCTGGGCGAGGATCACGGCATCGGTGGTGGCGGTGAGGAAAGAGAGGAAATTGTCGTAGCCCGGCTTGGCGTCGGAGAGGCGGCACCAGCGCGAGAAGCGGTTGAAATCGGCGCAGATGGTGAGGATCACGGGAGCGCCTATGGCGGCCGGCTGGTTGAAATGTGTCTCGGCGAGGGCGCGTCGAGCCTCGGGCTCGCGGGTCACGATCACGGAATAGAGCTGCATGTTGCCGCAAGTGGGGGCACGCATCGCGGCCTCCAGTATGCTCTCTATGAGCGAGAGGGGAACGTCTTCGTTGCGGAAGTCGCGGACAGTGGCGCGACTGGAGAAATACTTGTCCACTTATATATATAATGAGAGATTAATCACGATAGCCGGCGATGGTCGCCGGGGAGAGGTGGGTTTTATGAGGCAAAATTAAGTAAAATATTTGAGAAAATTATTAAATTTGCAGATTATGAAGAAAACAGGAACCATCTCACTGCCGAAGCACCTCGACCGGAGGGGCAATCTGTCGGTGGCCGAGGAGCTGAAGGATGTGCCCTTCGAGATCGCGAGGGTCTACTGGGTGTATGGAGTACCAGGGGGAGAAAGACGCCACGGGCACGCCTACCGCCGCGGCGAGGAACTGATCATAGCGCTCAGCGGGAGCTTCGATGTGGTGACCGACGACGGCATGGAACGGAAGACTTTCCGGCTCAGCCGTTCATACTACGGGCTGTATGTGGCTCCGGGCACATGGCGCGAGCTGACCGACTTCTCCACCAACTCCCTGGCGCTGGTGATATCGTCGACGCCCTACGATCCCGACGACTATCTCGAGACGGAAGAGGAGTTCAAGGCATATGTGGCAGAGCGGCACGGCGGCGACAAAGAAGCGTCCGGCCGCGGCTACTGCAAATGCGAGGCTCCGGCCGGAGAGACCGACCCTGCAAGTATGCCGGGAGTGTATGACTGCGCCGTGATAGAGCTGCCGAGGCATCTCTTCGACCGTCAGGGTGACCTCTGCGTAGCGGAAAACGACGGCACGCTGCCGTTTGAGACACGTCGCGTCTACTACACCTACGACATACCGGCCGGGGAGAGCCGCGGCGGCCACGCCCACCGCGACTGCATGGAGCTGGTGGTGGCGGCGAGCGGCAGCTTCACGGTGACGGTCGACGACGGAAAGGTGAGACGCACGGTGATGCTCAACCGTCCCTACCAGGGGATACTGCTGCCGACGGGGATATGGCGCACGCTCGACGATTTCTCGTCGGGAGCCGTGTGCCTGGTGCTGGCCTCCCACGGCTACGACCCGACGGAATATATCGAGGATTATCAGGAATTCCTCCGCTATCGCGGAGCCGGAAGCCATGGTGAAATTTCTTGATCTGAAAGCGGTCACGGCGATGCATGGCGCCGAGGTGACGGAGGCCGTGCGCCGCGTCACTGAGTCGGGCTGGTATCTGCTCGGCAATGAGGTGGCAGCCTTCGAGCACGAATATGCCGCCTATATCGGCTCGCCTCACGCCATAGGCGTAGGCAACGGACTCGACGCGCTGACCCTCATCTTCCGCGCTTATATGGAGATGGGCGAGATGAAGCCGGGCGACGAGGTGATCGTGCCCTCAAATACATATATAGCGAGCATCCTCGCCGTAAGCGAGAACGGACTGAAGCCGGTGCTCGTGGAGCCCGATCCGGCCACCATGCAGCTCGACTGGCGACGCATAGAGGGAGCGGTGACCACGCGCACGAAGGCCGTGATGCCGGTGCATCTCTACGGCCGCTGCGCCTTCACCGACCAGATAGCTTTCATCTGCTCCAAATATGGCCTCAAGCTGATAGAAGACAACGCGCAGGCCCACGGCTGCCTGTATCATGGCCGGCACACCGGCAGCCTCGGCGACGCCGCCGGCCACAGCTTCTATCCGGGCAAGAACCTCGGCGCCCTCGGCGACGGAGGCGCCGTCACAACGGGCGACCCTGAACTGGCCGCTACCGTGCGGGCGCTCGCCAATTACGGCTCGGAACGGAAATACGTGTTCCGCTACCGGGGACGGAATTCGCGCCTCGATGAAATCCAGGCGGCGGTGCTCCGCGCCAAGCTGCCACACCTCGACGCCGACAACGACCTGCGTCGCCGCGTGGCCGCGAGATACTATAGCGAGATTCGCAACAGCGAGGTGACTCTCCCCTACACCGCGGCCGGCGAGACACTCGGCGAGAGGGTGGCAGGCAGTGTGTGGCATATCTTTCCTATACGCAGCCCGAGGCGCGACGAGCTCCAGCAATGGCTCGCGGAGCAAGGCGTGCAGACGCTGATCCATTACCCCATCCCGCCTCACAAGCAGGAATGCTATAAGGAATGGAGCAGCATGGCGCTGCCGATAAGCGAGGCCATCCACCGGGAGGAGCTCTCGCTCCCGATCTCGCCGGCGATGACCGACGAGGAGGTCTCCACTGTAATCAAGGCCGTAAACGCTTTCGGATAGGCTGAAATCCGGAAAGCGCCAACATAAAGCACACAACAACCCAAAAGAATAAATAAATCTATTAAAAAATGAAAGGAATAGTACTTGCCGGCGGATCAGGCACACGCCTGTATCCGATTACGAAGGGAGTGAGCAAACAGCTCCTTCCTATCTATGACAAACCTATGGTGTATTATCCGATCTCGGTGCTGATGAACGCCGGGATCCGCGAGATACTCCTGATCTCGACCCCACAGGACCTTCCCGGCTTCAAGCGTCTGCTGGGCGACGGCAGCGACTTCGGCGTAGAGCTGAGCTATGCCGAGCAGCCGAGTCCCGACGGTCTGGCGCAGGCCTTCATCATCGGCCGCGACTTCATCGGCGACGACTCCGTATGCCTGGTGCTTGGCGACAACATCTTCCATGGCGCGGGCTTCAACGAGGTGCTCAGCAACGCGGTGGATAATGTGGAGCGCCATGGCAAAGCCACGGTGTTCGGCTACTGGGTCGACGACCCCGAGCGCTACGGCGTGGCCGAATTCGACAGGCAGGGCAACTGCCTGAGCATCGAGGAGAAGCCGGAACATCCCAAGAGCAACTACGCGGTGGTGGGCCTATACTTCTACCCCAACAGCGTGGTCGACATCGCCTCCCACATCAAGCCGTCGGCACGCGGCGAGCTTGAGATCACCACCGTCAACCAGGAATACCTGAAAAGCAACGACCTCAAGGTGGAGGTGCTCCCCCGCGGCTTCGCATGGCTCGACACAGGCACCCATGACTCGCTGGCCGAGGCCTCAATCTACGTGGAAGTGCTCGAGAAGCGCCAGGGCCTGAAGATCGGATGTCTCGAAGGGATAGCCTACCGCCACGGCTGGATAAGCGAGGAGAAGATGCGCGGCGTGGCGCAGCCGATGCTGAAAAACGACTACGGCAAATATCTGCTGAAGGTGATCGACGAGCTGAAGCGCGACGGGGGGAGCAACGGCAACTGACCCGGAAGAGAGGCCGGATTGCGAAATTATCGTCACGGCATCTAAACCATCGGGGGGCTCTGCTGGTTATAAAGGAGAACAACCCCAAAACACAATAAGACAATGAAAAAATACAGATGTCAGGTATGCGACTGGATATATGATCCGGCAATCGGCGATCCCGACGGCGGCATAGCCCCGGGCACAGCATTCGAAGACCTCCCCGACGACTGGGTATGCCCCGTCTGCGGTGTCGGAAAAGAGGATTTCGTGGTAGAGCCGTAACCATTCAGCCCGCCAAGCGGGCATATAAAAGCTGAAAGCGCCAGGAAAGGAAGGCCAAAACCCTTCCAGTTCTTGGCGCTTTCGTGTCTTTTTGCTACCTTTGCAACTGGAAATATCTTAATCTAATGTCATGGCATCAACCGCGACCACAAGAAAATCGCTATATCTCAAGATAATCGCACATTTAGGATGTCTGCTGACAGCCATAGCGTGGGGCACATCGTTTCTGTCGACCAAAGTGCTGATGGAAGACGGCGGCTTCTCACCGGTGGAGGTCTACATCTACCGTTTCACGCTCGCCTATCTGCTCCTCCTCATACTGACCTTGAAGAAGATAAAGTCAAACAACTGGCGCGACGAGCTGACCTTCATGATCAGCGGCATCTGCGCGGGCTCGCTCTATTTCGTGACCGAGAACTATGCGCTTCAGAACACCACGACGGGCAACGTGTCGCTGCTCGGCTCGGTGTCGCCGATCTTCACCACGATCCTTATGGTGGTGGTCTACAAGCAGTCGCTGAAATTCGGCACGGTGCTTGGCTCGCTGATAGCGTTCGCGGGCGTGGGATGCGTGATCTTCTCCCACGGCGAGAGCATAGAGATCCGGCCCATGGGCGACCTTCTGGCGCTTGGTGCCTCTATGTCGTGGGCCGTCTACACCATCACCATCCGCCGGGTGATACCACACTACAACTCCCTCTTCATCACGCGCAAGCTCTTCCTCTACGGAGTGCTCTCGGCGTTGCCGATGCTATGCTTCCAGGAGGGTCCATACCATATAGTGGAGCTCTTCACGGAGACCAAGATGCTGCTCAACATCCTCTTTCTGGTGGTGTTCTGCTCCGTGGTAGGCTACCTGATATGGAACGAGAGCATGAAGATCCTGGGCGCCGTCACCACCAACAACTACATCTACATGCAGCCTCTGGTGACGATGGTGGCGGCCTACTTCGTCTTCGACGAGGAGATCTACCTTCTGGGCTACATCGGATGCGTGCTGATCATCGGCGGCCTGATCATCGCCGACAAGATGAAAAAATAGACTGAGGCCTGATGGGCAGCGACGATCTACATATCACGGAGGAGACGGAGCGGAGGTTTGAGGCCTTCCTCAAGAGCAAGCGCCTGCGCAAGACGCAGGAACGTTTCGCCATACTGCGCAAATGCCTGGGCTACACCGGGCATTTCGAGGCCGACGGTCTGCACGGCGACCTGGAGAGCGACGGCTACCACGTGAGCCGCGCGACGGTCTACAACACTCTGGAGCTGCTGACGCAGTGCGGCATACTGACGCGGCTGCTCTTCGACCCCCATCAGGCCCGCTATGAGCGCGCCGACCGCAACCACTGTCACCTGGTGTGCACCCAGTGCGGCAGGATACGCGAGATCGATGACAAGGAGGTGACCGGGCGCCTCAGCAACATGCGCCTCTCCACCTTCACGCCGCAGACCATGTCGATCTGCATCTACGGCATCTGCGCGGCGTGCCAGAGGCGCAACCGCCGCAAAACGAAGAAATAAGACAACCATGAAATAAACCGAAACCAAACAACAACCTTAAAACAGAATAACGACAATGGCAAGAGTAAAACCCTTCAAAGGAGTCCGTCCGCCGAAAGAGCTGGTGGAGGAAGTAGTGTCGCGTCCCTACGACGTGCTCAACAGCGAGGAGGCCCGCAAGGAGGCCGAGGGCAATCCCAAATCGCTCTATCACATCATCAAACCCGAGATTGACTTCGAGCCGGGCACCGACGAGCATGACCCCAAGGTCTACGACAAGGCTGTGGAGAACTTCAGGAAGTTCCAGGCCGAAGGCTGGCTGAAGCAGGACGACAAGGAGAACTACTATATCTACGCCCAGACCATGGACGGCCGCACACAGTATGGCTTCGTGGTGGGCGCATGGGTCAACGACTACATGGAGGGGCGCATCAAGAAGCACGAGCTCACCCGCCGCGACAAGGAGGAAGACCGCATGAAGCACGTGAGGGTCAACAACGCCAACATCGAGCCGGTGTTCTTCGCGTTCCCCGACAACGCGGCCCTCGAGGAGATCATCAGGACAGTGACAGCCGGCAAGCCGGAATACGACTTCGTGGCTCCCGACGGCTTCGGCCACACCCTCTGGGTGATCAGCGACGACGCCCTCATCAACCGCATCACCGAGGAGTTCGCCAAGATCCCCAACCTCTACATCGCCGACGGCCACCACCGTTCCGCCGCCGCCGCCCTCGTGGGCGCCGAGAAAGCCAAGAACAACCCCAACCACAAGGGCGACGAGGAATACAACTACTTCCTCGCAGTGGCATTCCCCGCGTCACACCTCAAGATCATCGACTACAACCGCGTGGTGCGCGACCTCAACGGCCTGACACCCGCCCAATTCCTCGACAAGCTGAGAGAGAACTTCGAGGTAGAGGACAAGGGCACCGAGATCTACCGCCCGGCAGCGCTCCACAACTTCTCGCTCTATCTCGACGGCCGCTGGTATTCACTCACGGCTAAGCCCGGCACCTACAACGACCAGGACCCCATCGGCGTGCTCGACGTGACCGTCAGCTCCGACCTCATCCTTCGCGACATCCTCGGCATCACCGACCTGCGCAGCGACAAGAGGATAGATTTCGTGGGCGGCATCCGCGGCCTCGGCGAGCTCAAGAAGCGCGTCGACAGCGGCGAGATGATGATGGCTCTCGCCCTCTATCCCGTCACCATGGACCAGCTGATGGCCATCGCCGACAGCGGCAACATCATGCCTCCCAAGACCACATGGTTCGAGCCCAAGCTCCGCTCGGGCCTCATCATCCACAAGCTCGACTGACAACTCCATCATCGGCATACTGAAACAGCGGCGCCGCGCCAGCCCCGAAGTGGGCGGCGCGGCGCTGTCGCGTCGGGAGGGAGCCAGCCAAAGCCGGCTCCCCTCCCGGTTCAGTCCTTATCGGGATGTACGGTGAAACTGCGGGTCACATTGCCCAGCTCTCCGCAACCCTCCGGGAGGTCGTCGACGGTAGGAACGACCGTGATGTAAAGCTGCAGATTTCCGGTGGCGAGCGACTTGTCGACCTGAAGCACGAGCATCGTCATGGCCAGTGAGTTGACACCTTCGGCAAAAGTGCCGGGAAGGAAGCGGCACGCGAAAGGCGACGTATTGGAATAGCCGTCGAGACTCGGAACAGGCATGGCCTGACTCGTGACATAATATTTCACGTCGGCCAGGGCGGCGCTGTTGCCGTTGGCCGACACCACGGAGATGCCCTCCACCGACGGGATGGATTCAAGGACGCCATACAGCATATTGTCATGCACCACCACATTGCCGAGAGTCACGTTGAAGTCCACATCGGGCAGGTCGTTGTCGTCGCAGGAGACCAGCAGGCACAGCGGCAACAGGAAGAGGAGATAAATCAGCTTTTTCATAACTTACTTTTTTTTGACATAGTGAATGTTGGTCAAGACCGGTCGGACGACCGGCCTTTGCTATATAACGCGCGGCTGCAAAGATGGTTGGCTATGAATTGCGGAATTCCTTGGGGGAGACGCCGGCGTGCTTCTTGAAATACTTTCCGAAAAACGACTGCGTGGGGAAATGAAGCTCCTCGGCGATCTGCTGCACGGTGAGATTGCTCGACTTGAGCATAACCTTGGCCTCAAGCATCACGTAGCGCTCTATCCACTCCACGGCGGTGGCACCGGTCTCGGCCTTGACGGTGCGCGAGAGATGCTTGGCGGTGATATTGAGCTTGGCGGCGTAGAAGTCGAGGAAGCGCTCGCGGCGGAAGTTCTGCTGCACGAGGGAGAGGAATCTGGCGGCGATGCGCCCCTGCGAGGAGTGGCCGCTGTCGAGAATGGAGTCATAGCAGCGGTGGCCGTAGCGGAAGAAGAACGAGGCAAGGGTATAGACCACCGTCTCGTGCCGGTAATGGTTGCCGGTGTCGGAATTCAGCTCCACGAGGTCGTCGTAGAGACGGTCGAAGGCACCTGTGAATTCCTCCGGAATCGCGACCACAGGATGGAAATTGATGGCCGTGGATGTGCCCCTCACGTTGATGTGGAGCATCAGCGAGTCGGCCACCTCCTTTGAGATTACGATAAAGGAGGCGTCGAAGTCAGGGCTCACCTCTTTCGGAAAAATTATCTGCGAGGAGCGGATGTTGACGAGGGCCGGAGCCTTCACCTCATATCCTATGAGGTCGATGTCGGCACGGCAGGAGCCGCTGCGCACGAAAACGCCGACAGTCGAAGTGAACTTCACCGGGCTGACAATGGTGCGGAGCATGTCGGCGCCGACATGCCTGTATGCCCAGAAATCGCTGCCGAGAATATCGTCGACATTGTCGGGGAGACTGACGTTGGAATAGTTGATCATGCTCGGTGAATATTGGAAAGACGGGTGCAAATTTCGCAAAAATGAAAGTCTTATGCAACTTTATCAGGCATTTTTTAAGTGGCACGGTATCTGTATGGGGAGCGGCGGTCAACTTTTACGGGCATTAAAGGGTTTTAAAGGTAACACAATGTCATTAAAATGTAAAGGATATGCCCGTAAATCTAATATACGTGATGCTGATACTGGCCCTTGTGGGGACCATAGGGTTCAACATAGCCCGCGAGGAGAAGTCGATGAATGAGAAGCTGCGCGCCATAGCGGGCGACAACCCTTCGGCCCGCACACGCCGTCTGCTGGGAGAGAGGGCGTATTCGAGGATGGTGGAGAATGTCGACAGCGTCATACGCACCCATCGCGACGATGAGTTCAGCATCGTGAGCCTCACCAGCGGCGCCGAGACAGGCGAGGGAGGCCGTCGGCTCCACGAGCTTCTGCCGGGCGACGCCCTCTTCCTCCACCGGGCCGACAGCGACGACCTGAAGACCGTGGACGTCTACAGCGAGGGGCGTCGCGTGGGGAGGCTGCTGCTCGACGACGCCCTCCAGACCGAGGAGCTCATGGAGAATAAATCAGTGACAGGCATCTATGTGGCGGAGCAGAACAGCTTCGGCGCCTGCGACCATGCCCGGCTGTCGCTCATCATCTTCTACACCGACCGCGGTCCCGGCGATTTCACCCAGCCACAGACGAAAAACGGACGTGAGTTCATGGCGCTGTCAGAAGGGCCACACCCCCTCTACCTCTATTCCAACTGATGCGGAGGCGGATAATTGTCTTTCCATGCCACGCGGAAGAGGCCGCTCACCGTTTTGGAAACTTCCGGTTGTCGACAAGATTTTTATTTCCTTGATTTCCATCCGTATAAACTTTATTTTCCGACAAGTTGGGCAAGATTCCACGCCGTGCGATATTGCATATCTGAAACATTTTGACGAAATTTGCCGCTTAGAAATCGCAACCGCAACAACCCAATGACATCGAGAAAAACCTATACCTACGACGAAGCGTATGCCGCGTCGCTCGAGTATTTCAAGGGCGACGAGCTCGCCGCCAGAGTATGGACATCGAAATACGCTCTTAAAGACTCCTACGGTCATCTTTTTGAAGCCACTCCCGACGACATGCACCACCGCATCGCCAACGAGATAGCGCGCATAGAGAGCAAGTATCCCAACGCCATGAGCGCCGGGGAGGTCTACAGCCTTCTCGAGGGCTTCCGGTATATAGTGCCTCAGGGAAGCCCGATGGCCGGCATCGGCAACGACTACCAGGTGGGCTCGCTCTCCAACTGCTTCGTGATAGGGCTCGAGGGTAAGCCCGACTCCTATGGCGGCATCATCAAGATCGACGAGGAGCAGGTGCAGCTGATGAAGCGCCGCGGCGGCGTGGGCCACGACCTCTCCCACATCCGGCCGAAGGGGACGCCGGTGAAGAACTCGGCGCTGACCTCTACAGGGCTCGTGCCCTTCATGGAACGCTACAGCAACTCCACGCGCGAGGTGGCCCAGGACGGCCGGCGCGGAGCGCTGATGCTCACGGTGAGCATCAAGCATCCCGACTCGGAACAGTTTATCGACGCCAAGATGACCCCCGGCAAGGTGACGGGCGCCAACGTGTCGGTGAAGATAGACGACGACTTCATGACGGCGGCCGTCAGCGGCCAGCCCTACCGCCAGCAGTTTCCCATCGACAGCGCCGAGCCCTCGGTGGTGAAGGAGATAGACGCGGCGGCCCTCTGGAGCAAGATCGTGCACAATGCATGGAAGAGCGCCGAGCCCGGCGTGCTCTTCTGGGACACCATCACCCGCCAGTCGGTGGCCGACTGCTACGCCGACCAGGGATTCCAGACGGTGAGCACCAACCCCTGCGGCGAGATACCCCTCTGCCCCTACGACAGCTGCCGCCTCGTAGCCATCAACCTCTACAGCTATGTGAAGAATCCCTTCACACCCCAGGCCGAGTTTGACTTCGCGCTCCTCGCCGAGCATGCCGGAAAGGCGCAGCGCATCATGGACGACATCATCGACCTCGAGATGGAGAAGATCGACATCATCATCGAGAAGATAAAGGCCGATCCCGAGACACAGGAGGTGAAGCAGACGGAGCTCAACCTCTGGGAGAAGATAAGAAACAAGACACTCAAGGGGCGCCGCACCGGCTGCGGCACCACCGGCGAGGGCGACATGCTCGCCGCCCTCGGACTGCGCTACGGCACGAAGGAGGCCACCGACTTCTCGACGGAGGTGCACAAGCGTCTGGCCCTCGCCTACTACTCGGCGAGCGTCGACATGGCTCCGGAGCGCGGCGCCTTCGAGATCTACGACGCCGAGAAGGAGAAAGACAATCCCTACATCATGCGCCTGCGCGATGCCGACCCGGAGCTCTACGAACGGATGCGCCGCCAGGGACGCCGCAACATCGCCTGCCTGACGATCGCCCCGACGGGCACCACCTCGCTGATGACCCAGACCTCGTCGGGCATCGAGCCGGTGTTCATGCCCGTCTACAAGCGTCGCCGCAAGGTGAACCCCAGCGACGAGAACGTGCAGATCGACTTCGTAGACGAGGTGGGCGACGCCTTCGAGGAGTATGTGGTATATCATCACAAGTTCCTCGAATGGATGCGCGTCAACGGCATCAAGGCTCAGAAGAACCTCAGCACCGAGGAGATCGAGGAGCTCGTGAAGCGCTCCCCCTACTGGAAGGCGACAGCCAACGACGTGGACTGGCTGGAGAAGGTGAGGATGCAGGGCGCCGTGCAGCAGTGGGTCGACCACTCGATATCGGTGACCATCAATCTGCCGGCCGACGTGAGCGAGGAACTCGTGGGCAGACTCTATGTGGAGGCATGGAAGGCAGGCTGCAAGGGATGCACCGTCTACCGCGACGGCTCGCGCAACAATGTGCTGGAGGCGCTGCCGAAGAAGAAGGAGGAGCCGGGGCTCATCCATCTCCCCGACCACGTGATCAAGCGCCCCAACGAGCTTGAGGCCGATGTGGTGCGCTTCCAGAACAACAAGGAGAAGTGGATCGCCTTCGTGGGTCTGGTCGACGGCAAGCCCTACGAGATATTCACGGGTCTGGCCGACGATGAGGACGGCATTTTCTGCCCGAAGAGCGTGAGCCACGGCAAGATCATCAAGGCCGTCGACGAGCAGGGAAAGAAGCGCTACGACTTCCAGTTTATCAACAAGCGCGGCTACAAGACCACCATCGAGGGGCTGAGCGAGAAGTTCAACCCCGAGTTCTGGAACTACGCCAAGCTGATCTCGGGGGTGCTGCGCTACGGCATGCCGATCGATCAGGTGCTGAAGCTTGTGGGCGGCCTGGAACTCGACTCCACGAGCATCAACACATGGAAGAACGGTGTGGAGCGCGCGCTGAAGAAATACCTGCCCAACGGCACTGCGGCCACCGGCCAGAAGTGTCCGCACTGCGGCGCCGAGACGCTGGTATATCAGGAGGGATGCCTCATATGCACCTCCTGCGGCACTTCGAAGTGCGGCTGAGAGAGCCGAAAGGAGAGCATTGGGACTTAATAAATCAAAAAACTTGGCATCGATTGCCAAAAATCGGAGGGAAACCGCTATCTTTGTATTCCAAAGAGGGTTTCCCTTCGTTTTATATATATCATAGCTAAATAAATTCAAGACATGAAAATCTCGTTCAACATCGGCTACAACACCCGCTGGGGGGAGACCCTCCACATCTGCGGAAGCCTGCCGGAACTCGGCTGCTCGGAGCCAACGTCGTCGGTAGAGATGAAAATGAAATCCCCGGGCCTGTGGAGCCTCGACATCGAGGTGGCCGACATGCCGGAGGAGCTGCGTTATTTCTTCATAGTGCGCACTGAGAGCGGCCCCTGGCGCTTCGAGTGGGGCGCTCCCCACAGGCTGAGCCGCGGCAAGGACATCAATAAGATTGTGGCCTTCGACAGCTGGCACGACATGCCGGCCGACAAGCCCTACTATTCATCGGCCTTCGTCGACGGCATGCTTCGCCGCAACTACCGCGACCAGCCGCTCCATGCCCACGGAGGCACGGTGCAGTTCCGCGTCAGCGCGCCGATGGTGCTCCCCGACGAGGTGGTGGCCATCTCCGGGGAGGGCGACTTCCTCGGCAACTGGGATCCCCACGAGGCGCTCATCCTCAACGACGCCAGCTATCCCGAATGGGAGATCAACCTTCCGCTGGAGGGGCTGAAGGTGCCGTTTGAATATAAGTTCGTGATCCTCAAGCGCGACACCAGGGAGATCGTGGCGTGGGAGACATGCGCCAACCGCATATACGGCGTGGCCGACACGGGCGCCGGCGTGCAGGTGGTGGTCGACGGCATACGTTTCGCCAATCCGCGCAACGACTGGCGGGGGGCAGGCACGGCGATTCCGGTGTTCTCGCTGCGCAGCGAGGAGGACTTCGGCGTTGGCGACTTCCTCGACCTCAAGAAGATGGTGGAGTGGTGCGCCCGCACCGGCCAGAAGGTGCTCCAGCTGCTGCCGGTCAACGACACCACGAAGACGGGCACCTGGATCGACTCCTATCCCTACAGCGCCAACTCCGCTTTCGCTCTCCATCCGATGTATATCCGGCCGGAGGCCGTGGGCCGGCTCCACGACAAGGAGCGCCGCGACTACTACAGGCATATCGGCGAGGAGCTCAACGCGCTGCCGCAGATCGACTACGAGCGCGTGACGGCAGCCAAGGAGCAGTATCTGCGCGAGATTTTCGCCGAGCAGGGGGCCGCTACCCTCGAGTCGGAGGAGTTTGCGGAGTTCTACGCCCGCAACGAGCAGTGGCTGAAGCCCTACGCCGCATGGAGGGTGCTCTGTGAGGAATACCATACCCCCGACAATTCCCGCTGGGGAGAATATAGCGTCTACAACAGGGAGAAGATCGACGCCTTCGCCGACGCCCACCGCGAGAAGATGGACTTCCACTACTACGTGCAGTATCATCTCGACCGCCAGCTCCGCGAGGCGCGCGAGTATGCCCATCTCCACGGCGTGGTGCTGAAGGGCGACATACCCATCGGCATCGGCCGCGAGAGCGTCGACGCCTGGCGCGACCCGCGCCTCTACAACATGGACTGCCAGGCCGGCGCGCCGCCCGACGACTTCTCCGTGCTCGGCCAGAACTGGGGCTTCCCCACCTACAACTGGGAGGAGATGGCCCGCGACGGCTTCGCATGGTGGAAGAGCCGCTTCCGCAAGATGGCGGAGTATTTCGACGCCTACCGCATCGACCATATCCTCGGCTTCTTCCGCATCTGGCAGATTCCTCTCGATGCGCTCCACGGCCTGCTCGGATATTTCAATCCGGCCCTCCCCTACTCGCCGGAGGAGCTGCGCAACAACTACGATTTCTGGATCGACCCCGAGGTGCAGACCCGTCCGCTCATCCTCGAATGGATGCTCACCGACTTCTTCGGCGAATATACCGACGAGGTGAAGGAGAAATACCTCATAGCCCTTCCGGAGGGACGCTACCGCCTGAAGAAGGAATACGACACCCAGGTGAAGGTGCGCGACCACTTCACTCCGCTGGAGCGTAACGAGAAGAACACCCGCATCTGCAACGCGCTGATGGGTCTCATCGATGATGTGCTCTTCATCGAGGATCCGTATAAGCGCGGCCATTACCATCCGAGGATCGCCGCGCAGTTCTCGTATCAGTACCGCAATCTGAGCGACTACGAGAAATGGTGCTTCAACCGCCTCTACAACGATTTCTACTACCACCGCCACAACGACTTCTGGTATGGCAAGGCGATGTGGAAGCTGCCGCCGCTCATCGACTCCACGAGCATGCTCTGCTGCGCCGAGGACCTCGGCATGATACCCGACTGCGTTCCGGCCGTGATGCGCGAGCTCGAGATCCTCTCACTCGAGATCCAGCGCATGCCGAAAGACCCGAAGCTGGAGTTTGGCGACACATGGCACTATCCCTACTTCTCCGTCTGCACTACGTCGACCCACGACATGCCGGGCATACGCGCATGGTGGGAGTCGAACCGCGAGGCGACGCAGAAGTATTTCAACCATGTGCTCCACGAGGGTGGCGAGGCCCCCTACTATGCCGAGCCGTGGATCTGCGGCAAGATCCTCGACCTGCATCTGAAGAGCCCGTCGATGCTCTGCATAATCCCGCTTCAGGACTGGCTGTCGGCCGACGGGTCGCTGCGCCGCCAGAACCCGCACGACGAGCAGATCAACGAGCCTGCCGACGCACACCACTACTGGCGCTACCGCATGCATCTGACTCTGGAGCAACTCAACGGAGCGACACAGTTCAACAACGACCTTCGCGACCATATCAAGGGCTCCGGCCGCTGAAAGAAATACCTGTCGTGAATGCATCACCTGTTTGTAGGGACATGCCTCCGGCATATATCCCCACCGGCAGAGAATGATGCCGATCCACCGGGCATTGCAACGTGCCGGAGGCACGTCCCTACAAGCTGAATAAGACAGTAGAGAGGCTAAGATGGGCTGAAAATCGGCCCTAAACAGGTCGAAAACAAATTTTTTACAGAAAAAGGCATGATTTTCAAAAAAATCATGCCTTTTTCTGTTTTTTTACATTAAATTTGCCAGATATAAGCAATTACAGCTTCCACTACACTCGAAACAACCCAATCATGAACCGAGAAAAACTCCATCTCCTCCTGGCCATCATCCTGCTGGCCCTCCCTTTCGTATCCTCCCACGCCGAAGAAACCACCGACTACGACTATGTGCTCGTGACCGACGTCTCCCAGCTTCAAGCCGGCCAGGAATACGCACTGCTCAGCGCCGACGATACAAGATCACACTATTACATATATGAGTATTCTAGATCTAATTATCTAGAGAGCACAGGAGCTACCATTACAACATTTATCACGAATACGACCAAATTCAATTCTAGTCAAAAGTCTTCAACCGAAAAAAACCTTTACCACATAGGAATTGAGCCAGTAGACGGTCATTATATCGTAAGAGCCATCAGTACCGACAACAGCAAGCTTTTCTGGAGTGATGGTCGGGAACCATTTTATGTAGATTAGAGATTAAGTAAATTTAATGTTTATATTATGCGTGCGCGCGTATCCTATTACGTTTACAATAGAAAAGCAACC
>CANQRV010000023.1 GCA_947626355.1 uncultured Muribaculaceae bacterium | reverse complement strand
AAGTCTCTCCGGACTTTGAACATATATTAACATTTAACAATACAAATCCCAGTCAACATTTTTCAGGACGGGTCACAGAGTATCTTTAATTATAGTTGAGAATAACCTAAATATGTGATAATGAAACAAATAATAATTTTAGTATTAATGCTGCTTATCGGTTGCGGGATTGCCATGCCATTTCCGCCGACAGAGTCTGACGATGCCGTCAACTATTATCTGCATCTCAATACTACCGACGGCAAGTCGATTTGCGCCCTTGTCTCAGACGATTTGAAGTTCGGACTCAACGATGACCTCTTTAGCGTCTCTACTTTAGATGCAAAGTTTACATGCGTCGTGAGTGATGTGCGCGACATTACATACGCCAAGCAGATCAATTCCGGTGTAACGGAGATTTTGTCGGAATCGGATGTCCATGCGCCCGTTGTGGCATTCCATTCAGGCGTGATTGATATAACGTGCGCCGGCCCGGCTAATACATATTGCATTTATTCCATGGACGGGCGTATCGTGATGCATCGTGAGTTCTCCGATTACGTCAGGATTGAAGTCTCCTCCTGGGAGTGTGGCGTCTATATCATCAACATCAACAATTTGTATTCAGTAAAAATCTATGTAAAATGAAGATAGCCATACTTACATCTATGTTGCTGGCATCCATCATCATGCTGGCTCAGGATCCGCACATGCATATATATCGTAACGACGGAGGATTCACTACAATCCATCCTCTCTCCGGTCTTGAGACGACACACAATGCCACCGACTCCACCGCTACATTCCAATGGAGCGACAGCACGACCCTCACGCTTCCGCTGAGCGTCATTGACTCATGCCGTTTGGCAATGAACGATATCCCTGTGCTTAACATATCTTTGATTGATTATCCGGAGGCGACGTCCCTTTGGGAGAAGGACCTATATCTGAAGACTCGACTGGATATCTCGGGGCATGGCATTGTGGAAGATATGGACAGCCTTATGTTGAAAATCAAGGGACGCGGGAATTCCACTTGGGCTTATCCCAAGAAACCCATGCGTCTGAAATTCGATAAGAAAACATCAATCTGCGGTTTTAGGAAATCAAAGAACTATGTGCTTCTAGCCAACTATCTCGACAATACCCACATGAAGAACGTAATCACGCTTTGGCTGGCACAGAGACTGCAGATGCCATATGCCAATTCTTTTTTGCCAGTTGATGTCGTGATGAACGGTCATGCCCTGGGACTATACACGATGACTGAAAAAATAGGCATCAACAGCACCAGCGTCGATATAGACGAGAACACAGGCATACTGTTTGAATTAAGTGATGAATTCGACGAGAATTTTAAATTCCGTTCTGAAAAACATGAGCTTCCTGTCATGGTTAAAGATCCTGACTTTGAGGAATTGTATGAAAATGATTCGACCATAACACCTGGGCAAAGGCTGGAGATGTGGAGGCTGGATTTCAATAATGCCGAGCGGATGGCTTCCGAAGGCCGGGTGGCCGATGTCTTTGATATCACGGCTGCCGTAAAGTATTTCCTTGTGAATAACTTTGCTGCCAATAGCGACTTGTTTTTACCCCGAAGCTTCTATATGTATAAAGAGAATCTCTCCGACAGCGTCAAATATAAACTGGGTCCTATATGGGATTTTGATGTCTGCTACAATTTACACCATTATGCCAATGGAGAAGATGTAGTGAGACCAACGGATTATTTTTTCTGGACCAATAATCTTCTCAACGATATCAAGAAAAATGAAGAATTCCGAGAGACCTATAAGTTAGAGGTCGAGAACCTGGCCGAGCACGTCCTCCCTGAGATGCTTGAGTTTCTCGACAGCTATGCAGCACTCATAGAGCCGGCGGCAAAGCGCGATGGCGTGATTTGGCCGAGGGAGGAAGACTACGGATGGACTTACCGCGTCTCCTCATACAATACCAAGGATTTTATATCAGAATTGCGGGAGTGGATTGTGGCGCGTGTCGGATTCCTGCTCCAACAGGCTAGGGAAGACTCGTTCTGACACCGGAGCGTCTATATATCTTGTCTTGCGGGGTGAGGCGACACCTCACCCCGCAAGAATCTTATCGACCAATGTATGAGCCAGACAGTTTCAAGTAATAAATGAAGATTACAATACTTGCATCTATGATGCTGGCATCCACCATTCTGCTGGCTCAGGATCCACACATACACATCTACCGAAACGATGGAGGATTCACAACCATATACCCGGCTTCCGGTCTTGAGACGACACACAATGCTGCCGACTCCACCGCTACATTCCAATGGAGCGACAACACGACTCTCACGCTTCCGCTGAGCGTCATTGACTCATGCCGTGTGGCAATGAACGATATTCCTGTGCTCAACATATCCCTGATTGATTATCCGGATGCCACATCGCTGTGGGAGAAGGACCTCTATCTCAAGACTCAATTGGATATCTCAGGTCATGGCACCGTTGAAGATACCGACAGCCTTACCCCGAAAATAAAGGGCCGTGGAAATTCAACATGGGCCTATCCCAAGAAGCCCATGCGCCTGAAATTCGATAAGAAAACATCAATCTGTGGTTTTAAGAAATCAAAGAACTATGTGCTTCTGGCCGATTACCTCGACAACACCCACATGAAGAACGTCATCACGTTCTGGCTCGCGCGGAAACTCCAGATACAATATACCAACTCATTTCTTCCGGTTGATGTCGTGATGAATGGTCACGACCTCGGATTGTATCTGCTTACCGAGAAAATCGGCATCAATGGCTCGAGCGTCGATATAGACGAGGCCACCGGCATTCTATTTGAATTGAGTGAGGAATTCGATGAGAAGTATAAATTCAAATCAGAAAGAAATGAATTGCCTGTAATGGTCAAAGATCCAGACTTTGACGAACTATATGAAGAAAACCCATCGGATCTGACGCCTGAACAGAGGCTTGAGATTTGGAGGAAGGATTTCAACAAAGCAGAGCAGATGGCAGCCGAAGGCCATGTCGCAGATGCCTTCGATATCAGCGTTGCTGTAAAATATTTCCTTATAAATAACTTTGCCGCCAATGGAGAGCTGGTATACCCGAAAAGCTTCTATATGTATAAAGAGAATCTCTCCGACAGCAGCAGATATAAGCTAGGCCCTATATGGGATTTCGATATCTGTTATAATCTCCACCGTCATGTAGACGGAGAAGACGTTGTTAGGCCGGCTGATGAATATGTCTGGACCAACGGTCTGCTCAACGATATCAAAAGTAATGATGAATTCCGCTCAAAATATAAGGCGGAAGTCGAGAATCTGGTCGAAAACATTTTTCCGGAGCTACTGGAGTTTCTCGACAGGTATGCAGCACTCATAGAGCCGGCGGCAAAGCGCGATGGCGTGATATGGCCGCTTGAAGAGGATTATGGATGGACCTACCGCGTCTCCTCCTACAACACTAATTATTCCATATCGGAGTTGCGCGAATGGATTGTGGCGCGTGTAGGATTCCTGCTCCAACAGGCTCGGGAAGACTCGTTCTGACAGTGCGGCTGAAGGTATCTGCTTGTGGTCAGCGACTTTTACAGATACTGTCGACTTCATGGGCGATTATAGTGGTAAACAAATCCGCTCCCTGTGAATTCAGATGCGATGGATCGATGAACAGGTTCGGATTGCCGGTAAATCTCGGGTCGTGGAGATGATTGAGAATCGGAATATCCCTCTCGTCTGCGATATCGAATACTTTTTCATAGTATTCAGATGACTCCGTGTTATAATATTCCGGGGATATGGTGAATATCAATGTCGCGCCAAGCTCATTGGCTTTGCTGATAAGCTTTTTGAAATATCTTACTTTCAGCGAATCAACCGCAAAGGCAGGCTCCTTACCTTTTGGAGTGAATCTGTGTTTGTCAAGTGTGCCATGCGAAGGCTTATATCCGTTGATGAAATCAACGCGGCCCGAGATGATATTCGGAATGATTCTGAACAGCTTTGAATTATAGATATATGAATTGGACAGTAATTTGTATTTCTCGTTCGGGTCGATGTCGTTGAAGAGCGTGTCAAGCTGATAGGATGAGCTATACGGAGTGAGGACGCTTATCGATGAGCTTTGCGCGTTTTGATAGATATCGAATATCGGAGTGAGCTCGCAGATGATAATTTTGGGCTTGTGTCTTGACGATACTCCTTTGAGCAATCCATAGTCCATAAATGTTCCCTGACCGTCAAACCCCGCGTTATACGCCTGCATCTGTAATGCCTCCTTCAATATCTCCGGATTGTAGTGATGTGCGGCGCGTGAAGATCCGAGTATGAGTATATCGGGGTTGACTTTCGTCATTATTTCATGGGCTTTGCCGATTTCTCCACCTTTTAGATGGTCATAAAGGCTATATATCCCTCCAATGGCAAAGTCCGCGGCTATGAGTAGGAGAAAGAAGGCGAGTAGCTTGATGATGAATGTTTTCATATTGTCGTCGACGAAGGATTGGTGGCTTAGAAGCTGACGTAGATGAACTGCCCGGAATCGAGCACTCCGAAAAGCGCAATGGAGAGTGTGAGGAATAAGTATGCGGCCCAACGGATTGCGTTGTGGCGACCGAGAAAGGAATGGATGGCACTGTTTCTATATTCGAATAGAAAATCCACCACTATCACCACACATAGCGCAAAGACTGAATGCGAAATGCTCAGCATATCCAGATATGGCTTCCCGAAAGTGAAGAAATGCCGGATCACGGCAAATCCATCCTCGATGGACGGCAGCCTGAAGAAGACCCATGCCACATTGACTATAAAGAATGTCATCAGGATGCGGGGTGGAATCAGCCATCTCTTTCCTACGGGCTTATTGATTCCAAGGAATTTCTCCACACATTGAGCCATGCCGTGTATGAGCCCCCAGAAGAGGAATGTCCAGTTGGCTCCATGCCATATTCCGCTGACGAAAAAGGTCAGGAGGATATTCCAGTAGGTCCGCAGTGTTCCTTTGCGGCTTCCGCCTTGAGGTATGTAGATGTATGTGGTGAGCCATCTGGTGAGTGATATGTTCCAGCGTTTCCAGAACTGTGATACGGAAGTGGCGAAATAAGGGCGGTTGAAGTTCTTGATTATATCGTAGCCCAGCAGTTTGGCTACTCCAAGGGCTATGAATGAATATCCCGCGAAATCTCCATAGATCTGGAATGAATAGAAGATGCTGGCAAGTATATTCGAGCTACCTGAATAATGGAGTGGATCGGAATATACCGTGTCGACATAGATGCCAAGCCTGTCGGCAAGCACTACTTTCAGAAACATACCCCACAAGAGGTATCGGAGGCCGGCCACTCCCCGCGCATAGTCGAACCGGGCCTCACGTTTGATCTGCGGAAGCAGCTCCTCCGCTTTGCTTATAGGGCCGCATAATATCTGGGGAAAGAAGGCGACAAAGAGCATGTAGTCGGGAAAGTTATGCTCGGCTTTATACTTCCGGTAATACACGTCCCAGAGATATCCCAGGGCCTGGAATGAATAAAAGGAAAGGCCAAGGGGCACGACCCAATTCAATCCCGGCGCCGGTCGGTCGATCCCGATCCATGCCAGCGCGGACGCGCCTGCCTGGGTGATGAAGTTGTAGTATTTGAAGACCACAAGAGGCAGTATCGTCAAGATAGCTCCGATCCAGATGATATATTTCTTTCTTCCGTAGGCTTTGTTTCTTTCTATCAGCAGTGCGAAACTATATGTGCACAGTGTTATGCCGAATAGAATCAAGGTGTATGGAAGGTTCCACTGGGCGTAAAGGGCATAGGAAATCGCGAGCAGTACATATTGAGCGATTCTCTTGCCTTTCCCTGAAGATGAAGACAATCCGTCGGCGCCCCAGTAGACAATGAATATCAACGGGAAAAGCCATAGAAACTGAAAGGAATTGAAAATCATGGATTATGCGGAAAGGCTCAGTAAGCCTTCTTGAAATAATACTTCCAGACGCGCCCGTCCGGATCTGTCCATTGAAGGTCGAGATGTTTGTCTGACTTTCTCAGTATCAGAAGGGTCACGGTGCCATAGTCGCCCCACCCCATTACCGGGGGATAGTGGTGGATTTCCTCCGGTTGCCATTCCTTTTCCGCGGTCAGGGTGAGATAGCCATCGGCTTCCTCCCACACACCCACAAGCTCCGGATAGTCGATCATTGCCATATCGAAAATGTTGGACTGGAAGCTCAGACAGACGGGAATGGAATAATCGGGTGCATCCTCACCGTCGATAGTGATTGACTCGAGCACCCAGCTGCCGAAATATACGCCGATGTTGCCGCCGGGTTGCGTGCAGCTGTTGTGGAGCATGGCGATCACGCCAAGCGTCAGGACTGTTGCTATATGTCGAATGAATTGCCGCATGTTCTATTTGATATTAAATATTTTGTCGTAAGTTATACCCAGAAGCACTCCAGCTGCGTTGGTCGGAAGTGTGCCGTGGTCAAAGGCAAGCTGCAGATTCAGCGAGAGCCCTTTTATCTTTGATGGCCGGTATGTGGCCGCCACCATCCAGCTGTCGGCATGTCTGGGATAGACCATGGTATACGTGTTTGGATTGCCCCAGGCCTTGCGATGGCTGTATTTCACCGTATAGTCGATGTCTGAGCCGATCGATCCCTCTACTGCCAGATGAATGGCCCTGACCCTGGGGGCGAGAAGGCTTGAGCTGCCGTCGGTGTTGTAGACAGGTCCCATCACCAATGGAGTGCCTATGGTCATGCCGTAGTTGGCATACGCCCGGTAATACCAGCTGTCGTAATAATTGTCGCGGCCTCTCACCTGGTTGTCGATCGGTATGCCGGTGGCATCCGAAGGGTCGTAATGTATCGGACCGCTCTGGTGGGTGAAGTCGAGATATTCCACCACAGCCCCGTCGATCCACCATCTCTTCGAGCTCTTGTATTCAAGACCCCACAGACCGTCCCAGCCGTTGTTTTTCACCAGCCCTGACCCGTCTTCCCAGAACCATTCGAAATACCCTTTAAGCTCGTCGCCGTTTCTGAAGCGGTAGCGGGCGCAGCCATCCCATGAACCCTTGTGGTCGCCTGCCACGTAGTTGCCCTCGCTATTGCCCGACAGGGGCAGAAGCATCTTGAAAAACTGTTTCAGGTTTTCGGGATTATTGGTCTGTTCGGTGATTACTCCTTTGTCGTAGGTATAGGTCGTGCCCCCGAAGAAGCCGCTCAGCTGAAATCCGAACTGGAAACTGAAGGGTTTCGATGGCTTGGTGCGCAGATATAGCCGTTTGTAGGTCCACAGGGGATTAGGATTGATTTTGCCGCGGTAGTAGGAATAGTGGTTTTCCACCCAGTCACGGTCGACAAACTTGCCATAGCTGAGGCAGATGTCGGCCTGCACCCAGCCGTTGATGAATGGAATGTCTTGAAAATCCACAAAACCCAGCCTCACTTCCGGGACGCCCTTTGCGTTGCCGCTCCATATAAGGTCGCCGCTTGAAAGCTCTTGGTTGAGCATGGCTGAGCCACGGCTCTTCATGCCGACGCTGAGCACAAGCGAACGGTATTTCACTTCTCCATAGAGTTGCTGCAGCCATATGGAAGCCGGCCGCTCTCCATGATATAAGAACCGGCCGTCGGATATGTTCCATCTTCTGTAGTCGGCTTTTGACGTGATCCCTCCCCACGCTTCTACGCCCCATGAGAAGTCAAAGCGGCGGTCGGTGCTCAATGAGTCTTCGGCACCCACGTGAAGAAGCAGCCCTTTCGACTGGGTGAGCGTGCCGTGACGATTGGTCGACATATAGAAAGGCGCGAATTCATGGCTCCCCACGTTGGCATCGAGGCCTCCATAGGCGTGAAGGGAATACTGTGCTGATGCGGGAGTTGTGATTGAGAGGCAGAGTATTGCCGCAAGCAAGAGGATTTGGCTCTTCATGATGAAATGCAATTTTTGCAAAATTAGTCAAAAATAGCGACATTTCAATGCTTCCGGGTCAAGATAATTCCTTATTTATCGGTTAGGCCCATAAAACATAAGAAATTAAGGCAGGGCGCAATAAGGACCGTTTTTTGTGGTTATATAAGAGAGTATGGAGAATGGCTTCCGAAAGGTTTGGCCGTTCTTTCTCAAATTTGTAATTTTGCAATTCAAAACCACACAGATTAAATATTTCAAAGGATGAAAATGAGACATGGGGTCACTCCACTCGCAGTCAGTCTGATACTCTTGCTTATCGGAGTCGCGGGTTGTAGCGCTCCAAAAGATGTTGCCTATTTTCAGGATGTCACTGCCGAAACGGTTGTGCCCGTCTCGGCAGCGCAAGGCATCAGTATAAAGCCCGGCGACAAGCTTTCGATAGTAGTGAAGGCTAAGGATGCGGCTCTTACGGAGCTTTTCAATCTCGGGGTTACAGCCACCAGGATCGGAACGCCATCTACACCCAGCGGAGGAGTGGCGAAAACATTCACAACCGGCAACGACGGCATGTCGAGCTATACCGTGACTCCTCAGGGCACCATCGACTTCCCTGTGCTCGGGAAGCTGACTGTCTCTGGTATGACACGCTCGGAGCTCGCCGGCTTCATAAAGGGAGAACTGATGGGCAGGGACCTCGTTAAGGATCCTGTGGTCACCGTTGAATTCATGAACATCGGTGTCTCCGTGCTCGGCGAAGTGACAAATCCTGGACGTTATGACGTGAACCTTGACAATATCACACTTCTTGACGCCCTCTCTCTTGCAGGCGACCTCACTATCCAGGGACAGCGTAATAATGTCAAGGTGATACGCAGGCAATCGGATGGCATCCATACATATGTGGTTGACCTCACCGACATGGGCAAGACGGTTGCTTCTCCCGCTTATTCGCTCCAGCAGGGCGACATTATATATGTAGAGCCCAACGGCGTCAAGAAACGCACCACGACTGTCAACGGAAATACCGCCTTGTCAGCATCCTTCTGGGTTTCTGTAGCTTCGCTGCTCACATCTGTGGCGGTATTGATATTCAAATAATTATAGCCGGCAATGACAACGACAATGAATGCAGATGTGAATGCGAAAAACACCGGATTGGCTGAAAAGGTTGAATATTTTTCCCTGAGGAAATTCCTTGAGTCGTGTAAGACATACTGGATGTGGTTTGCGCTGTCGCTCGTGTTTTGTCTGGGCGTGGCCATGATGTATATCTACACCCGCCAGCCCGTGTATGAGAGGAGTGTGCAGATTCTTATTAAAGACCAGGATGGCGGAGGCGGCATTGCGGATATATCAAGCGCGTTCGCCTCGATGGGCCTCGTGTCGAGCAACACGAGTGTCTACAACGAGCTCATCTCGCTGACTTCTCCCGCCGTGATGAGCGAGGTGGTGGAGCGTCTGCATCTCGATATGAACTACACTACCCGCAAGGGCTTGCATCCGCAGACCCTCTACGGTACCAATCTGCCGGTGGTGGTGAGCATGCCTGACCTCGATATCCAGCAGAGTGCCGGCTTCACTATGCTCCTGAATCCCGACGGAAGCATGACGCTCTCTGATTTCTTTACTTTCACTACGGATGGGAAACAGAAGTTTGACAAGACATTGAAGGCTTCTCCATCCACCAAGGCCTGCAATTCTCCGATAGGAAAGATTGTATTGGAGAAGAATCCCTTCTATAGCGGGGGCATTGCCGAGCCGATGAAAATCAAAGTGTCGCGTGTCGGTCAGCAATACACCATAGAGAATTATAGCCATAAGCTCAAGGGAGACCTTGTCGACCAGGACGCAGAGGTGATCGAGCTCTCTATTAAAGACGTCTCGACACAGAGGGCCGTCGATATCCTCAACGAGGTGATAGCCGTCTACAATGAAAACTGGATTGAAGACAAGAACAAGCTCGCCCGTGCCACTTCCGCTTTCATCGACGAACGTCTGCAGGTGATCCAGCAGGAACTCGGGGAAGTCGACACAGATATCACCGACTATAAGACCAAGACCATGATACCGAGTCTTGAGGCCTCGGTGCTTCAGATAATGCAGGAAGACAGCGAGCTCTCCGCGGAGGCATTGAAAGTCAGCAATCAGCTCGCCATGGCGTCATCGCTGAAGCAGTATCTGAATGATCCTGCGCATAAGTTTGACGTCATACCCGTGAATGTCGGTGTCGGCAGTGATGCCCTCGCCAAGCTCATCAACGAATACAATACCATCCTCTTCCAGCGCAACAACCTTGTCGCCAATTCATCTAATTCCAACCCCATCGTAAAAGACTATGACATCCAGCTGGCAGGTATGCGTGAGGGTATAGATAAGACGCTGAAAGCCGACATCGGCTCTATGGAGGCTGTCTTGAAAAACACGGCCGGTGCCCAGGGTCGCAATAGCGGCCGAATCCGCGAGAATCCCTCTCAGCAGAAATATCTGCGCAATGTGGAGAGGCAGCAGACCGTGAAGGAGGCCCTTTACCTGTATCTCCTGCAGAAACGTGAGGAGAATGAGCTTGGCCAGACGTTCACCGCCTACAACACGCGAATCATCACGCCGCCTACCGGAGGCATTGATCCGGTGTCGCCGAAAAAGAGGCTGATACTGATGGTGGCCTTCCTGTTGGGCCTCGGTGTGCCTGGAGTGATTCTTTATATGGTGCAGTCGAGCGACACCAAGGTGCGTGGCCGCAAGGATCTCGAGACGCTGCCGCTGCCGTTTGCCGGCGAGATTCCGAGAGTGGGCAAGAAGAAGCGCCTCAAGGTCGACACCGGCGGCAAGAAGAAAAAGAAAGACACCGCGCCTCTGGCTGTGGTGCAGGAGGGAAAACGCGATGTGGTCAACGAGGCCTTCCGCGTGGTGCGCAGCAACATCGACTTTATGAAGGGAAAAGGCTCCGAGACCCAGGTATGGATGGTCACCTCCTTCAATCCCGGCAGCGGCAAGTCGTTCGTCTCCTACAATCTCGGTCTCAGCTTCGCCATCAAGGGTAAGAAGGTGCTGCTCATTGACGGCGACCTTCGCCACGGATCCACATCTATGTACGTCGGCTCCCCGTCGAAGGGACTCAGCACTTATCTGCGCGAGCTCACCGACGACTGGCATTCCCTCGTGAAGCATTCAGCCGATAATGCCAACCTCGACATCCTCCCGGCCGGCTCCCTGCCCCCCAACCCCGCCGAGCTTCTCGACAACGGGCGTCTGCCCGAGCTGCTGGCCGAGGCTAAGAAGCAATACGACTATATATTCATCGACTGTCCGCCGGTCAACATCGTGGTCGACACCCAGGTGATCGACACCATGATCGACCGCACGCTCTTCGTGGTGCGTGCAGGGTTGCTTGAGCGCTCTGCTCTCGACGAGCTGACGATGTTCTACAACGAGAAGCGCTACAAGCACATGAGCGTGATCCTCAATGGCACCGACACCACCCATAGCGGCTACCATGTATATGGCAACTACGAGAGTGTGGAGGCTGCCAGATAATCTGTGTGTAATCATCAATAGAAAGGAGAAAGGCAGATGTGGCCGTTTAAATCCGTAAAAAGTCTGAAGGCATCGGGCATCTTCGAGGGATTCACCGACTGGCATTCCCATATCCTTCCAGGAGTCGACGACGGCATCAAAACGCTCGACGACTCCCTGAAGGTGCTGGAGGCCTATGAGCAGCTCGGCTTCCGAAAGGTGTGGCTCACTCCCCATGTGATGGAAGACTACCCCAACTCCCGGGAAAACCTCATGCCGTTGTTTGAGGAGCTCCGAAATGCTTGGAAGGGGGATGTGGAGCTGGCCCTCGCATCGGAGAATATGCTCGACACCGCTTTCGAGTCGAACCTTCGCGACAATACATTCCTTCCGATCGGCGACGCCGGCGACCATCTGCTCTTCGAGACCTCGTATTTCACTCCCCCCATGGAGATGGAAGAGATGGTGGAAGGCATCATGAAGGCCGGCTATTTCCCGATCCTCGCCCATCCGGAGCGCTACCGGTATATGGAGAAGGGTGATTATGAGAAATGGAAGGGATTCGGCGTGAAGTTTCAGGCCAACCTCACTTCATCCGTCGGCGCCTACGGCGAGCAGGCCATGAAGAAGCTCGACTGGCTGCTGGAGAAGGGGATGGTAGATCTTGTCGGCACCGATATCCATCGTCTCGACTCTGTATTGGCCTGGATTGAGAAATCTCCCAAGAAGAACGACGTGCTGAACAGAATTCAGGAGATAGCCCGGCATCCGCTTGAAATATGATTGTCTAATCCTATCCGGAACAGGTAATACCGATGGCCCAGTCCTTACGTAAAGAAGTCTTCAATGGTCTGATATGGAGTTTCGTCGAGCGGTTCTCCGGTCAGATCATCGGCTTCGTGGCCATTGTGGTGATGTCTCGCCTGCTTTCCCAAGCCGAATATGGCTTGGTAGGCATGATAATGATATTCATTGACATCGCGCAGGGACTTGTGGATTCGGGTGTGAGTCAGGCGTTGATAAGGAAGCAGGACCGGAATGCCGTCGACAGTTCTACTGCCTTCTATTTCAATCTCGCGATTTCTGTGGCATTGTATCTTATATTGTACTTCGGCGCTCCGTTGATCGCATCCTTTTATGGACAGCCTGAATTGATTCCTCTTGTCAGGGTTGTGTCGCTGAGCATTTTGATTAATGCCTTTGTAGTGGTGCAGAAAGCGCTCCTTTCAGTCAATATCGATTTCAAGACGCAGACAAAAGCTTCGGTATCGGGTGCTGTAGTGTCAGGTATTGTAGGAATATCGCTTGCGGTCTTTGGGTTCGGGGTATGGTCGATAGTGGCTTTCCAGCTTTCCAATTTCGTTATAACTGGAATATTGATCTGGGTGTATTCTGCATGGAGGCCTATATGGAGCTTTTCTTATGCGTCATTTAAATCGATGTATAGGTTTGGAATCAACCTGACGCTTGCCGGAATCTTGAATACCATATATAAAGATCTTTATCTTGTTATAATAGGTAAGGTCTATAAAGCCTCGGCATTGGGTGCATATACCAGGGCCCATCAGTTTGCCGCGTTGCCATCAAGCAATATCAATAATATTATAATAAGGGTAGCTTATCCGGTTTTGTGTCGTTATCAAAATGACAGGGAGCAGCTTGCTGAGAAGTTCATGCATCTCGTAAGGCTCACAGCCTTTGCTGTGATTCCGATGATGACCGGGCTCGCTGTTCTTGCAACCCCGCTTGTGGAAGCTCTGATGGGTGAGAAATGGCACCTCGCCGGCACTCTGCTCACGATAATGTCTTTTTCCCTGATGTGGATCCCCATGGATTCATTGAATGTCACCATGCTTCAGGTGCTGGGTCGAACAGATCTTTTCCTTCGTATTGAAGTGGTTAAAAAGATAATCGGCATAGCGATTATTGCCGTTTCGGTGCCTTTGGGACTTTATGCCTTATGCTGGGGGCAGGTGTTATGTCAGATTATTGTTCTCGCAATAGATTGCTATTATACGTGGAAATACCTGCATTGTGGCTTTTGGCGGCAGATTAAGGCAATATTCCCTACTATCAGATATACCCTACTAATGACTGCGGTGATAATCTTATCCATTTCGTGGATAGACTGGAATTTGCTCCGCGTCATCGTGGGCACATCATGTGGCATAATGTGTTATTTTGCGAGTGCCGGGGTTTCGGGTTCCAGAGAGCTAAAGGAGTTGAGGTCTCTTCTTCGGAGGGAGAGGCTGTAAAAGTAATCAAGAACTAACAGAAGGATAAAATGATATATCTAACGATTTTCCTTGCTCTTCTCATCTTTATCTACCGATATGACTATTGCGGTTGCTCCAAGGGGCGCACATTCTGGTATGTGGCTACGTTGCTGATGCTTATTGTCGTGGCAGGTCTGAGATATCGCATCGGTATTGATTCTATAAGATATGAAGAATATTATAAGAACCTGCACACACTGGGGGAATTGAATACTTCTGATTTCCTCAATACACGATTCGCTCCTATATATATAATAATCACTTCAGCCTGTCGCACGATTACGTCGGATTTTACGCTTGTTCAGTTTGTGGTCTCTGCGATAGTCAACTGCACCATATTCTGGTTTATAAAAAGCAACACACGTCATGTGTTTTTTGCCATATTTCTCTATTATATATTCCTTTATCTTAACTTGAACACAGAGGTCCTCAGAGAAGCTCTTGCTGTAAGCGCCTTCTTGATATCATGGCCATTCTATCGTAAGGGACAATGGGTATGGTATTATGTAATGGCGATAGTGGCTTTCTTCTGCCATGTGTCGGCGCTGATGATGTTTGTGCTTCCGGTTTTATCGTTGCCGGGTGTGAGGTGGCTGTTTACATTTGGGAAGCGTACGATTGTGATTTGTCTCGTTCTTGCGGCAGTCTCCTTCTATGTCAGATATTTCCTTTTCGATTTCGTGCAAATGATAGCCTTTACGGAAAATATGGCAGAGAGGGCCGAGGTATATTCAAAGTCAGATCTCTCGAGCAGTTCTCTAAATATCTTCGGAGTCTTGTCCACCGTAATCCGTTACTTTATATATCCATTCCTTGCCTTGTGTTTTCTTGTAGGATGGAAAAGAGGACGCCAACCGCAAGTGATACCTGAGAAGCAACAGGTGATGACCTTGTGCGCGGTGTATGTTGCTATATTAACTATCGGTATAGCGATTTTTACTAGATATGGCAATTATTTTTTCTTCTTCATATTCATATTGCTGGCTGATTGGATTTTTTCGGATTTCAAGGCGAAGAATGGTAGAAGAATACGGCTTAAGCCATTTTACTGGGTTTTAATTTTTGTTCCGTTGGTGTCTATGCAAATCTATGCGGCGTATTTCTCAAAAGTTAATAAATCCGGTTCGTTGAAGATTTATATGATGTATTATCCGTATTATCATCGGTTGGATCCGAAAGAAGATCCATCAAGAGAGAATATCATAAGGTATTCACGACATTTCAGTTGATTGTGTGGTATAGATATTATACAATTGCGAGACCGTTGTTGCGATTGAATAATCCATTAAAGCGGCATCCCTGCATGCAGCCCGTGGTTCCTTTGCGATTCTTATTATCATGTCTGCCCACTTTTCGATGGGTTCACTGAGTGATAATATATGATGTCGTTTCAGAATATTTAATTCCTGTGGTAGATTGTCGGAGGCTATCAATGGTAAACGAGAGGCATGCGCCTCTATAGCTGTAAAAGGAAGGCCTTCGAATAATGAAGGCATCACGGCAACATCGGCAGCCTGGAGAATGTCGGCAACGTCATTTCTGGTCCCAAGGAATAGGATTTTGTCGAGAATGCCCATTTGGGCAGCTAATTCACGTGTCGGATTCATAAGAGGTCCTTTCCCAACCAGAATTAATCGTGCATCGGGAAGTCGTTTTGTTATGGATGCGAAAATCTTTATAAGAAAGGAATGGTTTTTTATTACGTTGAAGGATCCGATATGTATTATTGTCAAACTGTGGCCTAGCCCCATATCTTTTCTGATGGCTTCACGTCTCCGAGGGTCATATTCAAATTTCTCAAGATTGATTCCATTGGTTATGATTTTCGCGTCTTTATATGCCTTTGAATTTCTATAGCCCCATTCTACTGCGGGTTTCGAGCATGCGAGGAAATGGGTGCCCTCATGATATGTGAGATGCTTGTTGATGTTGTGTAATATACGGTTATGCAGCCCCTCGCAGCTTGTGCTGTGCACGTGGAAGATGCGTGTTGGGATGCCGTAACGTTTTGCATAATGGATCGGAGCTATGCTGGAGAGGCTGTTGCCATGAAGGTGTACGCAGTCATATTCTCTTGCATGGTTTGCGAAGAAGGAGTCAAGGGCTTTCAGATACTTTAACGGGCCCTTGCTTCTTGGAGGTAGTCTGTAGATTTTCGCACCCAAGGCTTTCGCCTCTTCGTAATATCCTTCGGTTTCTTCAGTGAAGATGAGGAAATCAAAATGGAACCTATTCCTGTCGATTGCCTTGAAAAGATTCATTATGAAGGTCTCTGTACCGTTTCTTGCAAGCGATGAAAGTATGTGTAGTATTCGTGTCATCTGTAGTTTATATTAGTGGTTGCCAGAATCGTGTAAGGTCCCTTTTTCTCCTTGCGATTTCTTCTTCAAGGATAACTTCCCACCGGGAGGCGATTTGGGCGGATGAGAATCGATCTATGCTCTTGTATGCGTAGTCTGCCATTTTTCTGAGCAATATCGTATCATTGCAGAGCTCTGATAAACGACGACTCATCTCATCAGGAATATATTGATTGATTATAAGTCCTGATTCTCCGTCCTCTATAATATCAAATATGGCCTCGAATGTGTCGAGCACAACGGGAATACATCCGTAAGCCATCGCTTCGGGTAGCACCATGGGCCAGCCTTCATAAAGGGAAGTCATGCATAGGAATGTCGCTCTTGTATAGAACTCATCCACATCTTTTCGCGATCCGGCGAATGAAAGATTGGAAATTTTCATTTTTTTGGCTTTTTTCTCGAAATGCTTTCTGTGAGGACCATCACCGACTACTATGGCTTTCCAGTCATGATGTATATTGTTGAAATCTTTCCAGACATTCAGGAATGTGCCGAGATTCTTTTGCGGGTCCTCTATTCTTCCTACCCAGACGATTAGCTTCTCCTTTTTGGAGAGATCAAGCGTTGGGACTCTAAAGGGGGTTGGATTGTTGATGAACCCTATTTTATCTGCTGCGTCATCTCCCAGATGGGTAGTCATTCTGGTGATGAATCTTTCCGATAGCAGCAGAAGCTTATCTGAGCTTTCAAGCATAGCCTTGTATATACGACGGTTGTGCTTTAAATTCGCTATACGGTACATTCTGGGATAGATGATGGTGGCAAGTCTAATTATTTTCCCTTTTATTGTTGTTGGACGGGTAAGTTTTTTATATTGCCGTTCGCGGCCGTATGAGGCGAACGGCATGTTGTGGAGCACTGAGCAGACCGCAACATGCTTCCTGAGTTGTTTTACGATTCTTAAGACTCGTAGGGTCTCCTTTTGGTTGATGACAGCATCTATATGGTGTTCCTTTATGATGCGGGTGATTTTGTCTGCTGCATCGTCATCATTGAAGTCTATAGGGTAAATTCCCAGATAGGATGGAATTTGCCCGTTCATGGAGTGTCGGCGTGAGCTGTCGAAAACACAGCATATATTATGTCCACGGCGTGATAGGGCTGAGGCCAGAACATCTGTCACACGTTCTATGCCTCCGAGCAATGGAGAGGGAGGGTTGTCAGAGATGAATAGCAGGTTCATACTGTAAGGGGATGGCTTATTCTGAGGTCGGCTTTGTCGGGAGAGAATGACAATCTGATGCAAAAATAATAATAAATATCTATATTTCAAAACCCGTCACCATAATCGCGGGGGCAACCGCATCAGAATCCATAGTTTTTAAGAAGAGTTCTTAAATAGTCTTTATCCATAGATGCCCTGACAAGTCTCTTGTTCAGACTGAGTCTGTCATCAGTGGCCTTTGCAATCTGCAGTGCGAGCTTTCTTCTCCCTAATTTATATAGATTCTGGTGCGGTTGCCCTGAACCTTTGTGAATGCGTTTGGCTGTATGGAAATTAATTTATAATTTTGCGTTGCTTTATGGCATTTTGAGCCGTATTGATGGTAAGAACCGATGATGTCGTGGGTCGGATGAGTCATGCCTGGGTCTTATTATCAGGTAGAAACAGATGAAAACGTATGTTATAGGATATAATCATTACAATACGCTCAATGTATTGAGGGCTATCGGGAAAGAAGGAATCCCGATAGCGCTGATTTTAGTTTCCCCTGAAGGTAAAAGCTTTGTCGCCAGAAGCCGTTATGTCTCTGAATGTCATTATGTGGCTGACGAGGATGAGGCTCTTGGTCTGCTGATGGAGCTTTCCAGCAAGTCTGAAGACAGATTTCCGGTCATAACGTGTGGAGACCGCATCGCAGCAGGACTCGACCGAAAATATGACGAGCTTAGTAGGTATTGTGTTCTTCCGACGGTAGGGAAAAAACAGGGACAGTTGGTCACGGCTATGGATAAATGCCGTCAGATACAGATGGCTCGAGAGGCTGGCCTCCTTGTACCTGAGACACACGATATTCCTAAAGGCGTTTTGAAAGAGGATTTCCCGCTACGGTGGCCCTGTCTTGTAAAACCGAGATACAGTTATATCGGAGGTAAAGATGATTTCAGGGTATTTTATTCCTATGAGGAATTTTCTGAATGGCTCAGCGATGGTTCGTCAAGACATGAAAACATGATAATGCAGGAATTCCTGCCTAACGACGAGGTGTTGCTGATAGCCGGAGTTAGGGCTCTCTCTGGGGTCAACCATATCGCCGGCATGATAACCAAGACCAAGCATGGCTCGAAGTTCAATAACCTTGGCCTTAATAGTTTTGGCTCGCTGTCACCGGAGGTTGAGATAAAGACGATATGCGACAGGTTGCTTGCGGGACTCGATTATTATGGTCTTTACAGCATAGAGCTTCTTCGTGTAAGGGATGCCGATGGAAAGGCGGGATATTATTTCATGGAAATCAATCTGAGAAGCGACGGCTTGCTCTTTTTCTATGATAAGGCCGGAGTGAACTACAGTCGTGCCTGGGTGGAGACCTGCCTCGGAAAGCCGGTCTCCCCTTTGAAGATGAATAAAGACATAGTGTATGGCATGAACGAGTTTCAGTATCTTAAGAATTTTGTGAATAGGAAGAGCCTTGTCTCTGCTTTCAGGGATTTCCGCAAGGCGGATGCTTTTTCGATTTTCTCACCTTCCGACATCATGCCGTTTTTCTATAAATTCATATATAAGTAATGACCAGATATTTTGTCCGACTCGACGATGCCTGCCCCTCGATGCGCCATGAGCGCTGGCAGAGGGTGCTCGATTCTCTCGACCGCCATGGCGTGCATCCCATGATAGGGGTGATCCCATCCAATCAGGATCCGGTGACGATGACGTCGCCGGCCGACCCGGCTTTCTGGGATAAGGTCAGGGCCCGGGAGGAAATGGGTGACTCGATCGCCCTGCATGGCTTCAACCACTGCTGTGATTCGGAGTCGGGAGGCATCAACCCGGTGCATCAGAGAAGCGAGTTTGCCGGCCTTACTCTCGATGAGCAGAAGACGAAGATAAGGGAAGGCTTCAGGATATTGACCGACAACGGGCTGCATCCGGAATTCTTTTTCGCACCGAGCCACACTTTCGATGCCACCACCCTGACCGCTCTCCGGGAGGAGACCCCGATCCGCAATGTCTGCGACACGGTTGCCTTGCGACCCTACACCCGCGACGGGTTCCTGTTCATACCCCAGCAGATGGGGCGTTTCCGCAATGTGAAGGTGCCCGGATATTGGGTGGTATGCTATCATCCCACATTCATGACCGATGCCGAGATCGAGGCTTTCGACGCCTTTCTGTCCAGTCATCGCGGACAGTTTGGCGATTTCAGCGAGCTGACAGGGAGGACCTGGAAATCCAAGTCGCCTCGCGACCGGTTGCTGCAGCGTATGTATTTTATAATTAGGAAGCTGCGTTGAGTTGAATATGCCATCTTCCGCACGATGAGAGGATGGAGTCAATTCTTTTGGGGTCTTACACACAATTACAGCCGATGATTCGCGTTATTATGGTGAATCAACATCTCATACCCACTGCTCTCTTCACAACAACCAACTGTATAAGGCCCTCATAGAAGATATGAAAAAAGTCTTGATGATTGTGAACGAAGACAGGTTCTTCCTGTCGCATCGCGAGGATATCGCCATAACAGCACGCAAGGAGGGCTGGGATGTGACCGTCGTCACCAAAAATACAGGACGCCGCGCGGAGATAGAGGAGATGGGATTCAAGTATATAGAGCTACCCATCAACCCAACGGGAATGAATCCCTTTCAGGAGCTCCGCACCTTCCGGTTTCTTTATCATCTTTACATCAACAACCGCGACGCCATAATCCATCACGTAGGCCTCAAGAACATTCTCTGGGGCGGCATAGCCGCCAGGCTCGCCCATTCCCGTGGCGTCGTTGACGCCGTCAGCGGCATGGGAATCCTTTTCGGCGACGAGCGCTCCTCGAAGATAATCTCAGTGGTGGAGAAGCTTCTCAAGGTCGGAATGCGCAAGAAAAACCTCGCCGTCATTTTCCAGAATCACGACGACGAGCGCTATTTCGTCGACAAGACCATCGTGCGCCCCGAGGCCGTGGAGTTTATCAAGGGCTCCGGGGTGGATCTGAATGAATACACGGAAGACATGAGCCACAAGGTGGAGCCTCTGGCCATCATCTTCACGGCGAGGATGCTCCGCGAGAAAGGAGTGCTCGATCTCGTGCAGGCCGCCCGGCTTCTGAAGAGGGACTATCACGACCGCATTCAGTTCTGGCTCTGCGGAGATCTCAGCGAGAATCCCCGCGCCCTCAAGGAGGAGGACGTTACAAGCCTCACCGACGGAGAATACGTGAAATGGCTGGGCTACCGCCGCGATGTGCGCGATCTGCTCCGCAAGGCATCGATTATGGCTTTCCCGAGCTATTACCGCGAGGGTGTGCCCCGCAGTCTCATCGAGGCCTCGGCTTCCGGTCTTCCCATAGTCACCACCACTTCGGTGGGATGCAAGGACACGGTGGAAGATGGTGTCAACGGGTATCTTATACCTCCCCACAATCCGGAGGCTCTGGCCGCCAAGCTGAGGATACTGATCGAGAACCCCGTGCTGCGCCGACACATGGGGCGTCAGTCGAGAATCATAGCCGAGAGGGATTATGACGTCGACATCGTGGTGGCACGCCACCTGAAAATCTATGAGCGGCTGCTCCGCAACGGGCGCAATTCCTGACGCGCTATTTCCTTATACATATCTATATGACGCTCCGCGCATTTCCCGATTGAGAATTGCCGGGCATACTCCATTCCTTCCCGCGACATCCTGCCGCTTAGCGTTGTGTCGCCGAGTATCCGGTCGAAGGCTTCCGCGAGAGCGCAGGCATTTCCCGGCAGCACCAACAATCCTTTGTCTCCCACTATCTCACGGAGTCCGCTTACGTCGGAAGCCACTACCGGCAGGGCGCCGGCCATCATCTCCACCACGGTCAGCCCGAACCCTTCCCAATGAGAGGCCTGGACGCCTACGGATGCAGATTTGACCAGCTCCGGAATGTCGGTGCGGTTGCCTAAAAACACAACTCTGTCGGCCACACCCTCACTCCCGGCGAGCTCCCTCACAGAGTCGAGCGTCGGCCCTTCGCCTGCAAAGGCCACAAACGCATCATCGGCCTTGATATGGCGCAAAGACTTCACGACGGAGGCATGGTCTTTGGCGGCCGTGAAACGCGACACCATAAGGATTGCCCTTCCCTCCCGGCCGAAAGAATTGCCGCCCGGTGGCCTGGACTCGCTGAATCGCTTGATGTCGATGCCGTTGGCTATCACGAGGATGCGCGGGTCATCGGCTGATGCTCCGATCCATCCGGCAAGCGCTTCTTCCACGCCCTTGCTGATGGCCACGATCCTGTCGTAGCGTCCATACATCCATCTCTCCGGAATGCGTAGCCAGCGGTGGTCGCGCCGTTTGTTGTGGGTGGAATGCTCTGTGAACACGAGAGGCTTTCCTATCCCTATGTTGGCGAGCGCCACCTGATAGTTGACGGGAAAGAGGTGAGCATGCACTATGTCGGCCTCCCTGATGAAGGGGCGGAGCCGTCTCCATCCGGCCGGATGACGCGAGGATATATCGAGAAAAGTGGTCTTGATCCTCGGGCACGACAGCAGTTCATTCTCTATGTCGGAGCCGCTGCGGCTGAACGCCACCAGCTTTACCTCGATGTCCTTTGCCGCTGCGATCTCCGGAAGCAGGTCTGCCACGATCCGCTGAGCTCCTCCAGTGGCGAGCGAGGAGATCACGTGTGTGATTTTCATTTCGATTCAAGGGGGTCAATAAGCAGAGAGAGGCCTGTTGGAGCCTCCCTCTGTCATGATTGCTGATATTTCGATTACTCGGCCTTGCCTTCGGAGCCGAGCACATTGATGATCTTGTGCTTGTAGAGACGTTCCATCTCGTCGCGTGCCGGGCCGAGGTATTTGCGCGGGTCGAACACATCGGGATGGTCGTGGAATTCCTTGCGGACGGCGGCAGTCATGGCCAGACGGCTGTCGGAGTCGATGTTGATCTTGCAGACGTCCATCTTGGCTGCCTTGCGGAGCTCGTCTTCGGGGATGCCGATGGCATCGGGAAGCTTGCCCCCGTATTCATTGATGATGTCTACATATTCCTGGGGCACGGAGGATGAGCCGTGGAGCACGATGGGGAAGTCGGGGAGCTTGGCCTCGACAGCCTCGAGCACGTTGAATGCCAGCGGCGGGGGCACGAGGCGTCCGGTCTTCGGGTCGCGTGTGCACTGCTCCGGTGTGAATTTGTAGGCGCCGTGTGATGTGCCGATGGAGATGGCGAGGCTGTCTACGCCGGTGCGTGTCACGAAGTCGATCACTTCCTCCGGGTCTGTGTAGGTGTGGTGGTCGGCGCTCACTTCGTCTTCCACGCCGGCGAGCACTCCGAGCTCGCCCTCCACCGTGACGTCATATTTGTGGGCATAGTCCACTACTTTCTTTGTGAGTGCCACGTTCTCCTCGTAGGGGAGGTGGGAGCCGTCGATCATCACCGATGAGAAGCCATGGTCGATGCAGTCCTTGCAGAGCTCGAATGTGTCGCCGTGGTCGAGATGAAGCACGATCTGGGGATGCTCCCAGCCGAGCGACTTGGCATACTCCACAGCACCCTGGGCCATGTAGCGGAGAAGGATTGGGTTGGCGTAGTTGCGGGCGCCCTTCGACACCTGGAGGATCACCGGCGATTTGGTGTCGGCGGCAGCCTTGATGATGGCCTGAAGCTGCTCCATGTTGTTGAAGTTGAAAGCGGGGATGGCGTAGCCGCCATGTACGGCCTTCTTGAACATCTCGCGGGTGTTGACGAGGCCTAACGATTTGTAGTCTACCATGATAATCTAAACGTTTATTTATATTTGGATGTCGCTTCGACATCCAAATGGTGTTGTCGGTGTGTTTTGGGTAAACGCTCCGGTTTCGGCTCCGCCGACGCAGGGCGATTACTTATCTAACGGTTTGGTGCTTGTTTTGACTCACAAAAGTAATATAATTCTCCAATAATTCCAAATATAAGGGAATTTTGACTTGAAAACCGACGCCGGATGCCCGACCTGTGTATGGCATCCGGCGCTTCATTGATGTTTTTGTAATCAAATGGCTCAGGGCAGGATTTCCTTGGTGTATCTGAATGTCAACTGAAGGCGAGTGGTGGCGTCGAGCATCTCCTCGAGATTGTCGAGACATATCCGCATGTCGTCGGTAGATAAGCCCTTGACCGGTTTCTTCTCATAGTTGGTGAGGAAGAGATGCCGGTAGCTGTCGTTCTGGATAAGGGTAGCCAGCAACCCGCGCACAAGCCTCAGGGAATTAACCGGGTCTTCAAACCATAGTTCGAGCTTTTCATCAGTTTTGTTCACGCATACTGTCGACCCTGCAGCCGTGATATCCTTCAGGCTGGAGACGAGATTGCCCATATATCGGAGGAATGCTGGCGTGGACCATGGCCTTATACCTATACTGCTAATAGCAACGTAATAAGTCAATGCGAATGCATTCGCTGGATTTATATAAAGCGTAAACCGTTTGTCATCGATAGGTACATACCATAAAGGGACTGATATAAATGAAAGAAAATAACTTTGCCTGTCGTCTAAATTGGTTGTATACGTATCGCCTGTTTCTATAGATCCGTTTGGCATGAACATAAAGTTGTTTAGATATTCATAGAACAGTGTCAACCCTGTTTCATCTCCCTTATAATAGCAAAGTAAGCATTGATCCTCCTTTGGAATGAATTCGGTATTTAGAAGACACTTCAGTATGCTGTCTGCGGAGACGCCATTCTTCTGCAGGCCTGAAGGCAATGTTGTGTCCCATTCATATTCGAGGCCATCCGGGCTTTCGAGGCTCCAGTATTCCCTATTGTCTCTCGACATATAGTCTTTCGGCACGTAAGAGAGGTCCTTCAGTTGATAACTGGCGTCAAGAAACAAGGCCTTGCCATCATTAAGCTGACCTTTGAATTCTATATTCGCTATTGGTGTCTCTGTTTTTCCTCTGACTTCGTTGATGCCATGTTTATTATCGACAGTTACTTTGAAAGTGAGCTCTTTATCAGTTGGCAACAATCCGCACGGAGTTGGGATTATTTGTTCCGAGCCTTCAATATATTGGGAAAGGGCGAGATCAACCGCGCTGATTGTTATCTCGTATTCGTTCCCGGAAACATGACGTATCTCTGCGTTTTGATTATTGAATCTATACCAGTAGAAATCATCATCGTAACCGATGTTGAGATATAAATTCTGATTGTATGTGGTAGGTTGAGGATTGTCTTCCTTGCTGCATCCTGCAAGAATACTCATCAATACTGTCATGATGGCATATACGTAAGTGCGTTCCATAATTCAATAGGTTACTGTCGATTGATATTAATATTAGCAAAAATAGCGATTTTTTCTCTGCCAAGCCAATATAATGGTTAATAATTGTTAATATCAGCGACCGCTCTGCAGGGCAGTCGCCGATAAGTAAGAAACTCAAATATTTGAGCACCTTGATGTGGTCATTTGCGTGACCACCGGTATATCATGAATCCACCGGCAGGCAAAAGCTTTTCTCCTGTAATTCCGGAAGCAAGATGGGACGGCGACACCTCAGAGACAAGATATCGGGAATCGAAAGATATTTTATACTTCTGGGAATTATCTGCATCCCGACTAACTATAATGAGATAGTCGTTATTCTTATTTCTAAGGTGGGATAACAACATTCCAGCTCCATCGACGGATATGGAGGTAGCGGGGCCAAAGCCACTACTGTTGGTTGTCGGTCCGTAAATATGTGTGCATTCAACGAAGGTGCAGCCCAGAAATACATTGGAGTAACGATGGATGTCGGAGTTGACCTTTTTTATATACCCCCATATTTTGGTAGGTTGGTCATCTAAATCCAACGCGGCTTCTACGTATGTGATGTTGTCGGTTGTTTCCCGCAATCCATATGTCCAGTATACAAGACCTTGCGCGCCGTAAGCCAATGCAGAGAAAGCTTCAAATCTGATATGACTTTCGGTCGGAATACGCTCAATGGAGTCTGTCTTGAATCTTGTGCTGAGGCAATATGCCCAAAAAGGACGTCCTGTGTTTTTAGCTCTTGTGGAAAAAATTTCCAAAAAAGGATAAAAACCGCTATCAAATTCAGCTATACCATTCTCAATCTTAAATGGGTATAAGTCGTATGACCATACTGAAGGAGAAAAGTACTCCTCCACTAAATCGAGATAGGCGTTATAAGAATTTCCTGTCCATAGTTTTTTTTTCGCTTTGTTTTGGAGTGGCAGATAGGTTTATATACACCATATGATTGGGGTCGTTGTTCCGGATGACCTTTACAAGTTCTGACAGATGTTTGAAATCATCCACGCAGGGTTCATCTACAAAATTCCACATACCAAGGTTCGGGTTGTTTTTAAATTGGTTGACAACTGCAGCACAAGTTTGTTCGTTATTCCTTAAGGCGCTACTTGCGATGTTGAATTTGACACCGGTGTCTTCCGCATTCTTCAACGTCCTTGTTATGACGTCGGTCGCAAAATACGATTCCGTTCCCATTGAGAAGCCACACTCCGCTAGAAGTTGGTAACAAGATTTTGTTGGACGCTTATGCACACTGCATAATGATTTTGCCAGAATGGGGAATTTGCCAGGAGTTGGGTTTTTGTAATTACTCATAATTTTAAATTTTAATAACTAAAGTCAACAAAGACAAGAGTGAAATGGTTGCCATGATGGTGTTAAACAATGTTGATACATGTGCCTAACTTATTGCTGCGGGGCCAACTCATATTGGGAGTTCTTGAATACACCTGCCGTTTTATTTGCAGATTTCCGGGAAAGGCGTTAAATTTGTATTCTGTTTTATAATTGCAAGATTATTCGACTCTAATGAAGATATTTCCCTCATCGGTGATTCCCGAGATCGACAAGGCTACCTGCGAGGCTCAGAACATTGACTCCGTGGAGCTTATGGAGCGCGCCGCCTCCGAGGTGAGCTGTGAGATCATATCCCGTTTCCTTCCCGGCAAGCGCATCGTGGTGATCGCCGGCCCCGGCAACAACGGAGGCGACGCCCTCGCGGTGGCCCGCATGCTTTTCGAGCAGGGCTACCGCAAGCTCGTGGTCTTTCTCTTCAACATCAAGGGGAAGCTTTCCCACGACTGCCAGCTACAGCTCGAGAAACTCATACCCCTCGAGGGAATCGATTTCACCGAGGTGAAGAGCAAGTTCAACCCTCCCTTTCTAGGCGAGAGCGACGTGGTGGTCGACGGCCTTTTCGGCTCCGGTCTCCGGCAGCCCCTTCAGGGGGGCTTCGTAGCCCTTGCCAGATATATAAATGAATCAGGGGCATACGTGATATCGATCGACACCCCCTCCGGGCTCTTCGGAGAGTGGAACGAGAACGCCAACCGCCGCGATATGGTGCATGCCGACCTCACCCTCGCCTTCCAGACGCCGCGCCTCTCCTTTTTCTTCGAGGAGAACGCCGACGTAGTGGGGGAGTGGAAGCTGCTCGACATCGACCTCGACGACCGGAAGATGAAGGAGATTCCATCAGAATTCATGCTCGTGGAAGCCAGGAGCGTGCGTCCACTGCTGAAGCCCAGGCCTCTCTTCAGCAACAAGCGGGACTTCGGCTCGGCGTTGATCTTCGCCGGAAGCACGGGCATGATCGGTGCCGCGGTGATGGCCGCCCGAGCCACCCTCAAGACGGGCGCCGGCCTTGCCACCGTACACAGTTGCCGCAACGCGCTACAGGTGCTCCAGACGGCTGTGCCGGAGGCGATGTTCGAGCCTGACCGCAACGAGCATTTCATAACCGACATGACCGTGCATCATCCCCATCAGGTGATAGCCGTCGGTCCCGGCATCGGCACCAACGAAGTGACCTCCAATGCTCTCGAGAGCCTGCTGCTCAACTGCAAGACCCCGCTCCTGCTCGATGCCGACGCCCTCAACTGCATAGCCCGCAAGCCTTCGATGCTCACCCAGATTCCCGCCCAGTCGATCATCACTCCGCATGCCGGCGAGTTTGACCGTCTCTTCGGTGATCACTCCTCGCAGGAGGCACGCCTGCGTAAGGCCATCGACATGGCGAAATACTACAACATCATAATCGTGCTGAAGGGTCATTACACCGCCACCGTGCGTCCCACCGGTAAGGTCTATTTCAATTCCACCGGCAATCCCGGCATGGCCACTGCCGGAGCCGGCGACGTGCTCACCGGAGTAATCACCGCACTGCTCGCCCAGGGCTACCGCCCGGAGCATGCCGCAACAGTCGGCGTGTTTATCCACGGTCTCGCCGGCGACATAGCGGCCGAGGAGAAGGGCGCCTACGGCATGACGGCCTCCGACATCGCCGACAATGTGGGGCGCGCCATCAGGATGGTGATACGCCGCGACAACCTTCCGGGTACGCTCCAGGCATGACCTCTTCACGATATAAATCAGTTTTGCCAACCATCACACTTTCTTTAGGATGAACGCTTACAAAATATTGACCACAGCATGCGTCGCGCTGCTCTCCGTCTCAGGCGCCTTCGGCCAGCAGACGAAGATACTCACGGCCGACAAGCATAATGAATATGGCATCGTCTATTCCCTACCTGTGACCTCGCTCCGCGTTGACGTCAAGGCAGTGCGCGAGGTGCGCAAGGCCGGCCCCTACTGGCAGTATGCCAAGAAGTTCATAGGCACCGACAAGGTGGTGCGCGAGGATGCCGAGGTATGGACTGTCGAATCCGTGTCGGTAACCTCCGTCGGCATCCCCGACGAGGAGCATCAGTATCTCATGCAGCTCAAGCCCGGCGCGCTCACCTATGTGGGTGTGGACGAAGACGGCATGATACTGAGCATCAATAAGGAGCCGGAGGACGGTCTCGCGGAGCCAGAGGCAGTTGAAGAGACAGCCGAGGTTGTCTACGCTCCGAATGAATACCTCCAGTATGTTGACGGCGATTTCATCGCCTCTCAGTCTACTGCCAAGCAGGCCCAGATGCTGGCCTCCAATCTTATGGACGTCAGGGAGTCGAAGGTGGCCTTGACCAGAGGCACGGCGGAGACGATGCCCACCGACGGACGCCAGCTCGAGCTGATGCTCGGCTCGCTTGAGCGGCAGGAAGGCGCCTTGACAGCCGCCTTCATCGGCAACATCTCGCATGAGACGGTGACGCGCTCGTTCACATTCACTCCCGCCGACAACTCCCGCGATGTGCTCTTCCGCATGAGCGGCTTCGCCGGATTCGTGGAAGCCGACGACATGAGCGGTGAGCCGGTATATATAGAGGTGAAGGTCACCTCGCGCGGCGAGCTACCTGTCGATGCCAAGGGTGAGGAGAAGAAATGGCCCAAAGACGGCGTGGCCTACTGCATTCCGGGCGCCGCCAGGGTGAGGGTCTCCCTCATGGGCAATGCCCTCTGGGAAGGGGAGCTGGAGCTCTCGCAGCTCGGCACGGTGTTCGCTCTCAACCCCAATATCTTCACCGACAAGAAGAATCCTTCGTACGCAGTGTTTGATCCCGCTACCGGAGCCCTGCGCGAGATAGGCGTCATGCAGCAATGACCGGTCCCTCTCTCTTCGACGCGCCAGCGGGCGTAAGCCTCCGTGAGTTTACGGTGGCGCTCGGCAACGCCATACGCACCCAGCCATCGCTTCAGGGGGCGTGGGTGAGGGCCGAGCTAAGCGACGTGCGCTACACCGGCGGCCACTGCTATATGGAGCTCGTGGAGAAAGACGAGCGTGGCGCTACGGTGGCCAAGCTGCGTGCCAATATATGGGCCTCCACGGTGCAGGGTCTCCGGAGAAAATTCTATGGAGTCACAGGCCGCGACATAGCCAGCGGCATGAAGGTGCTCGTGAAGGGCTCCGCCACATGCCATCAGGTATATGGCCTCTCGTTCAATATAGTAGACATCGACCCCTCGTATACCCTCGGCGACATGGAGCGGTTGCGTCGCGAGATTCTCATGCGCCTGCAGCGGGAAGGGGTCATCGGATACAACAAATCATTGACACTCCCGCCGGCTCCGCAGCGCCTTGCCGTAATTTCCGCTCCCGGAGCAGCCGGCTACGGCGACTTCATCAGCCAGCTCGACTCCAGCCCGGAGGGCTTCGTGTTCTATCCCGTGCTTTTCCCGGCCGTGATGCAGGGGGAACGCACTTCCGAGAGCGTCAGGGCGGCCCTCGACCTAATAGAGATGAGCGTCGATGTGTGGGACTGCGTCGTGATAATCAGAGGCGGGGGCGCAACCACCGACCTCAACGGTTTCGACGACTATGACCTTGCCCGCAGGGTTGCCACATATCCTCTTCCTGTGCTTGTCGGAATCGGTCATGAGCGAGACCGCACGGTGCTCGACGAGATAGCCCACACCCGGCTGAAGACCCCTACCGCCGTGGCCAATTTCCTTATCGACACCTTGCGGCAGGCGAATTTCCGGGCGGCAGCCGCGGCCGACGCGATCATGCATTATGTGGCCGACCGCATAGCGGGCGAAAAACAGCGCCTGGCAAACTGCTGGGCCCTCCTTCCCACCCTCGTGAGGGGGGCGCTTCAGGGAGAGATGCGTCACCTCGACTCGATGACATCGGCTGTTCCTATGGCCGTCGGGGCGCGTCTGGCATCTGGCCGGGCCGCGCTGAAATCATACGCCACGATGGTCGATACCCTGGCCCGGCAGAAGACAGCCATAGCCTCGGCATGGCTCTATGATGCGCAGGCTCGCCTCCGGCACTCCGTGCCCCGAATCATCGATGACGCGCGCACACGCCTCGATAGCTATGAGAGACTTGTCAGGGCCCTCAGTCCCGACAACACGCTGCGAAGGGGATATTCTCTCACGACGGTCGACGGCCATGCCGTGACCGATGCCGCCTCGCTGTGCCCGGGGCAGTCGATGGTGACCCGCTTCGCGCAAGGCCGCGTCACATCGGTTGTGGCCGATGTGGCGTCAGTGTCAGATATGTAAAATATGTAAACGCTATTCCACCTTAATATAATGAATCCCGAAGAAATCACATATACCCAGGCCGTAGAGCGCCTTGAGGCAATACTGGCGAGAATGCAGAGCAACGACTGCGATATCGACAGCCTCTCGAAATACACTACAGAGGCTATGACTCTGCTCAAGATATGCCGTGAGAAGCTCACCCGCACCGACGAAGAGGTGCGCCGGTGTCTCGAGGAGCTCCGTCCCGAGTGAGCCGTAGCCTTATTCCCTGTAGTAGACCCTCTTTACCCTCGGTGATATCGAGGTGAGCACCTCGTAGGGTATGGTGTCGAGCACCTCGGCGAGCCGGTAGATAGGGGCGTTGTCGCCGAAGATCTCCACGCTGTCGCCCACCTTGCAGTCGATGCCGGTGACGTCGATCATGCAGGCGTCCATGCAGATGTTGCCGATAGTCGGCGCTTCCTGGCCATTCACCACCACCTTTATCGCTCCGCGTCCGAAATGGCGGTTCATCCCGTCGGCATATCCGATTGGAATCGTGGCTATCCGCGACGGGCGTTCTATCCTGCCGTGGCGCCCGTATCCTATAGTCTCGCCGGGCATGTAGTCGCGAATGGCGATTATGGTGGTGCGCAGTGTCGACACCACGGCCAGCGGCTCCTCCATGCTGGCGGGGAGCGTGTTGACTCCGTAGAGACCGATGCCGAGTCTCACCATATCGTAGTGATGCGAGGGATAGCGGAGTATTCCCGCCGAATTCAATATATGTCGCAGGAACGGCTCGCGGCTGCGTCCGAGCATATATTCCGTGTATCGGGCGAACCTTTGCAGCTGCAGCTCTGTGTAGTCGTTCATGTCGGGGCAGTCCGCAGTGGCGAGATGGGAGAACGCCGACCTGATTTTCACTTCCCTATGGGACTCGAGCATGTCCATGAGCGCCGGGAGTTCCTCCCATACGAAACCGGTGCGGTGCATCCCGGTGTCGAGCTTGATGTGCACGGGATAGTCGGTGATGCCTCCGGCTACCGCCTCGGCAATCACCTCCTCCAGCATTTCCATGCTGTAGATTTCCGGCTCCAGACGGTTGGCGAACATCGATTTATAATTCATCGCCTTGGGGTTCATCACCATAATCGGTATGTGGATGCCGTTGCGCCGCAGCTCTATGCCCTCGTCGAGCACTGCCACGGCGAGATAGGCGGCTCCGGCGTCCTGCATGGTCTTGGCTATCTCCACGCTTCCGGCTCCGTAGGCCGAGGCCTTTACCATAGCCACAATGCCGGTGGAGAGTGGAACCTGCCTGCGGAAATAATTGAAATTCTTCACTATCGAGTCGAGATTCACCTCGAGCACGGTCTCGTGCTTGCGGGCCTCGAGCATCTCGAAGATCCGGCCGAAGCAATATTCCGGCGCTCCTTTGAGCAGGATGATCTCTCCCGAGAAGTCGGCGGGGCGCAGCGTTGCGAGCATCTCCTCCGTGGTGTCGAAGAAAAGTGAGCCGCAGCCAAACATCCTGCTGGCGATCTTGAGCTTAGGGCCTACTCCGATGAAGCGCACTATCCCGGCGCGTCTTACAAGGTCGGCTATCTCGCGGTAGACGTCGTCGTTGCCCTGTGTCTCATGTTTCAGGTCGCTGAGCACGAGGGTAGGTGTCTGTCCCGGCATGGCGCGGCGGCGCATGAAGTCGAGCGCCGGGGCGAGACTCGAGAAGTCGGAGGTATAGGAGTCATAGATTATCGAGCAGCCATTGACGCCGTCCACCACATTGAGCCTTGTGTCGATCTTATGGAGGCAGCGGAATCTCGCTGCTATCGTCGCGGCGTCGTATCCTTGCAGATGCATCAGGCAGAGGGCCGGCGCCAGATTGCTGAGGTCGGTGTCACTTTCGAGTTCCGCCTCGAGCTCATAGGGCATGCCGTGCCAGGTGTATGCCACGCGTTGTATGCCTTCGCCATATCGTGCTGGCCGCGTTATGAAAAGGTCGGCACCGGGTGTCAAGACCGACCATGTCGTGATGTTTTTCCGGTCGGCATATCGTGCCACGGCGTCGCGTATCATGCAGTCGTCGAGCGGGATTATGATGTCGGTGGTCTCCTCCCCCATGGCGAGCGAGGCTTTCTCCCGGGCCTTCTCCTCCATCGAGCTGAATCCTTCGGAATGGTCGTCGCGGATATTGGTGAATATCACTGTGTCGGGCTTGATGCATTTTCTGAGGGCCTCCATCTCTCCCATGCGCGAGATGCCGGCCTCGATGATGGCCATCGAGGTTGAGGGCTTGATGGTCCACATCGAGAGGGGAACTCCGGTCTGGGAATTGTAGCTGCGGGGCGAGCGGGTGACCTCCTCGAGGGGCTCGAGCAGCTGGAAGAGCCATTCCTTGAGGGTGGTCTTTCCGCGGCTGCCGGTGATGGCCATGATGCGGCCATGAAAGCCGGGATGCCACGAGGCTATGCGCTGAAGGGTCTCGACGGTGTCGGGGCTGACTATGAAAGTGGCGTCTGTCTTGTCGGCCACATCCGAGGGAATGTGCGACACTACGAAATTCCTCACGCCCTGTTCATAGAGGGCGCCTATATATCTGTGGCCGTCGTTGCCTCCCGGCGTGCTGATGGCGAAAAAGAGGGTTGATTCAGGCTTGCTCAGCGAGCGCGAGTCGGTGAGCAGTGTGTCTATCTCGGTGTCGTGGCCGGAGTAGGGGAGCCGCAGTCTGCGGCATATCTCCGACATATTCATTCTCATGTCGTCGTAAAGTTTTGGTTGTTATGCCTCTATCGGTGAGGGCCGCTCTGACGCGGCCAAACCGGCTGCAAAAATACTCAAAAAAACCGTCATCTGCACACTATATCGCGAAAAACGATTGAATTTGCGTTTCCGGATGATGGATAGCATGCACGAGGAAATGTACAGACGAAAAAAGAGGCGCGTATCACTACGCCCCTCTTTTTTCCAGCCACCCGCGAAACAATTCGCAGATGACTGATGGTCCTAATCCTAATTTTAACTATTAATCCATAACTTTACTAATGCAACAATAAAATTGTCAATGAAACGATTAATTGGTCTTATGAGAAGAATTTTCTATCCTATTCTTTTTGATATCTATCCATCTGTCTCAATGCCTCGCTTGGCTTGTCTGGCAGATTTCCGATGCAAAATTAACAATAATATTTCTTTTAACGAAAAATTCTTTAATCTTTTCCCCTTTCGGGCTGCTTAAAGAAACACTATTTTTGTTAAAATAACTAAAATTATGTTCCTTTTGATGTAATCCTGGTCAGATGGGGCTTTATTCCTCCGGCTCTTCAAGCAGCGCGAGCCATGACGGAGCCTCCGCGAGAGGCATCGTGCGGTCGAGAAGCGTAGGCACCACCGACACGATGTCGTGGCTCAGACACCACTCGTCGGTGTCGCGGTTGTTCGGCTCCAGATTCTCGAACTTCCCCGTTAGCCAGTAGAATTTCCGGCCGTGAGGGTCGGTATATTCCTTATATTCGTCGCTCCAGTTGCCCTTGCAGGCCCTCACCACGCGCATCTTTTCAGGCACGTGGCCGCAGTTGGGGATGTTGACGTTGAGACACATCCCTTCCGGCAGTCCGTGGGCGAGCACCTCGCGGCTTATGCGGTCGATAAATGGGAGGCAGGGAGTGAAGTCGGCGTCATGGGCATGGTCGGTGAGCGAGAACCCCACGGAGGGTATGCCGAAGGCGCATCCCTCGAACACGGCTCCCATGGTGCCTGAATACACCACATTGATGGCCGCGTTGGAGCCGTGGTTGATGCCCGCCGCCACCAGCGACGGGCGTCGCCCGCGGAGCACTACATGCATGGCGAGCTTGATGCAGTCGACCGGTGTGCCGTTCACCTTATACATCTTCGCGCCCATGAAGTCGGGGAGCTCACTGACGTGCAGCGGCTCGTTGACCGTGATGGCCATCGACTGCCCTGAGCGGGGCCCGTCGGGACATACGGCCACAACCTCGCCGTAGGGGATAAGGCGTCTGATGAGTTCATGCACTCCGGGTGCTTCATACCCGTCGTCGTTTGATACAAGGATGAGAGGTCTATTATCTGTGTTCATTTTCTGTCTTTGTTTTATCGGTGTCGCGGTGATGGCTTCAGTTTGTCGAGGAGTATGAGGCGCTTGTGGCCGGGCAGCTTCGACATGTAGTCGGTGGAGGGATGCTCAGGGTAGCTGCCTTTCATTCTACGGTAGTCGCGGTGAGCCTTCAATACGGCACGCGCGTTGGCCCTGTCGCCCTTGAGGAGAAACATGAAGAAGGCGAGCGTATCGGCAAGACGCCTCACGAAGAGCACCCTTCCCGCCTTGCCGGCCGGCAGGTTCTTATTGAGCAGCAACAGGTTGTTGCGGAAGTTGAGATAGGTCTTTTTCGGGTCTCCCTGGCTAAGCGATGCCCCGCCTACATGATACACGAGCGAGTCGCTCAGGGCATACACCTTTCGGCCGGCTCCCCACATCCGGCAGCAGAGGTCAATCTCCTCCATGTGGGCGAAGAAGGCTGTGTCGAGGCCTCCGAGCTTCAGGTAGAGCTCCGTGTCGACCATCAGAGCCGCGCCGGAGGCCCAGGCCACCGGTTCCGGAGCTCCGTCATACTGCCCCAGGTCTTCCTCCACATTCTCGAACACACGTCCGCGGCAGTAGGGGTAGCCGAGACGGTCGAGGTAGCCGCCGGCAGCCCCGGCGTATTCAAATCGGTCGTGGTCATACCACGACCGTATCTTGGGCTGGCATGCGCCGGCCTCCGGGCAGCATTCCATGAAGGTAAGCATAGGCTCCCACCACCCTTTCGTCACCTCCACGTCTGAATTCAGCAGCACGGTGAAGGGATAGCGGGTCTCCTTTATGGCCCGGTTGTACCCCTCGGCGAAGCCGTAGTTGCGCTCGAGCCGGAGCAGCTTCACCTGCGGCCAGTTCTCCTCCACCCATCGGCAGCTGCCGTCGGTCGAACCGTTGTCGGCCACTATGAGGTCGGATTCATCCGATATGCTGTAAGCCACGGCGGTTGGCAGGAAGCGCTTCAGCAGTTCCAGGCCGTTCCAGTTGAGTATTATGACTGCGAGTCTCTTCATAATGCCTGTGCTTTCATTGTCTCGGGGTCGGAGGCGTCGGCCTGGAGCAGCCGAGCCGGCGTCACCCTGTTGAGGAGCTCCTCGCGAAGCGGAGCCTCCACGCGTATGTAGTTGTCGGTGTGGCCGTGCATCAGCCGGCCGTCGGCGCTGTTTTCCCAGAGCACGGGGCGTGTGGCGCCCTCGAAGCGCCGGTGGAAACCGGCGAGCTTGCTCTCGGATAGTGAGGTGAGCATGGCTACGCGCCGGTGTTTCTCCTCCTGGCTCACGATGTGGTCGATGCCGAGGGCCTTGGTGCCCGGACGCTCCGAATAGGGAAACACGTGGCAGCGCGACACCGGCAGCGAGGCCGTGAAGTCGAGGCTGCGCTGCCATTCTTCCTCTGTCTCGCCGCGGGCACCGGCTATGATGTCGATGCCGATGAAGGCGTCGGGCATCAGCGAGACGATGGTCTCGATGCGGTGGCGGAAGAGCGTCGTGTCGTAGCGGCGGTTCATAAGGCGCAGCACGGCGTCGGAGCCGCTCTGCAGCGGGATGTGGAAATGGGGCATGAACGCCCGCGACTCTTCGGCGATCCATCGCAACGCCTTGTCGGTGATGAGGTTGGGCTCTATCGATGAGATGCGGTAGCGCTCTATGCCCTCCACATCGTCAAGCGCCTTGAGGAGGTCGAGGAAAGCCTCGCCGGTGTCGCGGCCGAAGTCTCCGATATTGACTCCGGTGATCACTATCTCGCGTCCCCCTTCGGCGGCTGCCCTGCGGGCCTGCTCAGTGAGGTCGGCGATACGCCCCGAGCGGGAGCGTCCCCGGGCGTAGGGGATTGTGCAGTAGGTGCAGAAATAGTCGCAGCCGTCCTGAACCTTCAGGAAATAGCGTGTGCGTTCGCCGCGCTCGCACGACGGGCGGAAGATGGTGATGTCGAGTGGCGGCGTCACCTCCATGATATTGTGCCTTTCGGAAAGCCATCGCTCCACATACTCCGCCGCTCGGAGCTTCTCATTGGAGCCCAGCACTATGTCGACGCCCTCGATGGCAGCCACTTCCCGTGGCTTGAGCTGGGCGTAGCAGCCCGTCACCACCACTGTGGCCTGCGGATGCCGCGCCACCAGACGCCTGATGAGCTGCCGTCCCTTCTTGTCGGCTGTCTCCGTCACCGAGCAGGTATTGATCACGCAGATGTCGGGCGTCTCGGAGCCCGACACACGCTCTATTCCTTTCTCTTGCAGCGCGCGTCCTATCGCCGAGGTCTCGGCGAAATTGAGCTTGCAGCCAAGGGTGTAATAGGCTGCTTTGGGCTTTTTATTGGTCTGAAACTGGATATTTGACATAAAACATGGCAAAATTAATCAAAAAAAAGCAGAAACTATTGACAAAGGGGGAATGAATTTATTAACTTTGCAATTCATTCTGGACCTGCTCCCTCTCGACGTGTCGGGCCTCCGGGGGTGTCCAGCTTCATCAGCCAGCCAAATGAAGCATAACAAAGAGGTAAAAATATCTTATTGGGCGGCACATCTCACCACCATCGTGAGTGTGGCGCTCGTCTTGCTGATAATAGGTATAATAGCGCTTATCTGCGTCAGCGCCACTCATGAGAGCGACCTGCTTCGCGAGCGCATCGAGCTCAGCGCCATCATGACCGACAGCGTGTCGGATGCCGGCGCCGCCGGGTTTGCCGAGCGTCTTAAGGCGAAACCGTATGTGGCTTCTGTAGAGGTCGTCACCGCGAAGCAGGCCCTCGACAACTGGACGGCCGACACCGGGGAGGACCTTGAGCAGCTCTTTGGCGTCAATCCGTTGTCGCCGGAGGTCACTTTCACACTCAAGCCGCAATATGCCAATCCATCCTCCATCGAGAAGATAAAGGTGCAGCTACGACGTTCTCCCGAAGTGGAGGACGTGGCCGCGCCCGACGCGGTGATGGTCGAGAACATGAACGCCAATATCGAGACCTTCGCCATGATTCTCGGTGCGATCGCCCTCGTGATGGTGGTGATCTCTTTCGTGCTCATCAACAATACCGTGCATCTCTCCATCTATTCCCGCCGCTTCACAATCCACACCATGCAGCTGGTGGGTGCCACCGACGGCTTCATACGCCGCCCGTTCATCAACGCCAACATGCTCTCCGGACTCATAGCCGGCCTCGCGGCCTCCGGCATCATCGCCCTGGCTCTCGCCGCAGCTCCGAAGGCCGGATTCGATGATGTGGCCACCTATATATCCTGGACCGACTTCGGCATCATTGCCGCCTCGCTCGTGGCGGGCGGCGCATTGCTCTGCGGCCTTGCCGCCTGCATCGCCACGTCGAGATACCTGCATAAAGATTACGACGAACTCTTCAAGTAAGACCATTTCCCAATTATGAACAAGGATACAATCAACACTCCCGAAGACGCTGAAGCCCCGGGCCTTAAGAAAATGCCGGCTTCACAGCGCCCCTTCTCGAAAATCAATTTCCTCATGATGGCCGGATGTCTGGCTCTCATCATCATCGGCTTCCTGCTGATGAGCGGCGGAGGCTCAAGCGTGGATGGGGGATTCAATCCCGACATCTTCAGCACGCGCCGCATAGTGGTGGGTCCCGCGCTGGCCTTCCTCGGATTCCTACTCATGGCTTTCGCCATCGTGTGGCAGGGCCCTAAGAAAAGACAACATCATTCATCCAATTAATATTGGGAACTTCTATAAATTAAATATTTGCATATCAGAGAAATAATTCGTATCTTTGTGTAAAAATTATAAGATATGA
>CANQRV010000022.1 GCA_947626355.1 uncultured Muribaculaceae bacterium | reverse complement strand
CCACGACGCCCATGAAAAAAGAGTCAAGCCTGCCGAACAGCCACTTGACGCCTATTAGATGTTGAAGTTGGGTTAGGCACCTGACTCCATACTCTCGGACTCCGGCCAGACGTTTAGATACCTTGATACATCTCGCCTGCAGGACAGCTTCTGAACACCGCGAAGAACGAGAGTGTTATTTAGACGTCAGCAATATATAACTACAAAATATAAGACAAGATGAAAAGTTTCAAGCCACAGGCATGGGTGCTTCCCCAGCCTGTACTGATCATCGGCACCTACGATGCCGACGGCACTCCCAACGCCATGAACGCCGCCTGGGGCGGCCAATGGGACTATCATGAGGTGATAATCTCCCTCGGCTCCCACGCCACCACCGACAACCTGCGCCGCGACGGCGAGTTCACCCTCGCATTCGCCACCGCCGACACACTACCGGCCGCCGACTACGTAGGCGTTGTGAGCGGCCGCAAGCAACACGACAAGATAGCCCGCACTGGATGGAAATCAGAAAAAGGCGCCAACATCAACGCACCTGTCTACGACTGTTTCCCCATGACCATGGAATGCCGCATCAAGGAGAAGATCCACGAGTCGGAAGAGGGCTTCTATCTCGTGGCCGAAATCCTGGCCATCCACTGCAAGGAGGAATACCTCGCCGCCGACGGCAAGCCCGACGTGGAGAAGATGAGGCTCATCACCTTCGATCCCGTCCACAACGGATACATAGAGCTGGGCAGGCGCGTGGGCAACGCCTTCCACGACGGACTGGCGCTGAAGGAAGAATGATCACCCCCGACTGAATGTAAGGGAATATGAAAACCGGGGCCTTTCCGAATCGACGGAAAGGCCCCGAATCTGTAAGTAAGGAGATCGAGAAGGATTATTTCCTGATCAGGCGTATCAGCTCGCCGATCCAGAGCACGAGCGACGTGCCGCCGATGATGATCAACCAGTCGATGAACTTCAGAGGCTCGACGCTGAAGAACTGTCCGCCGACGCTCACGATCAGCACCTGACCGAGCAGAATCACGAGCGCTATGAGGATGAAGCCGCCGCATCCCTTGAAATGGAAGGCGGAGCGCCCCGTCTCGAAGGCGCGGGCGTTAAACATATTCCAGAACTGCAGGAACACAAAAATCGTGAAGAAGAGCGAGAGCTCGTAGCCGCTCAGCCCTGTGTTGGCTCCGACAGGCACTTGACCCACCTGCGTGAGGCAGGTGATGTCGGTATGCTCGAAATAGTAGAGCAACCCGAGTAGCAGCAGGAAGAAAATGCCTCCGACACCGACGATCGACTTCCACATGGGGCGGTTGATGATGAAGGCCTCACGCGAGCGCGGCTTCTCCTTCATCACCGACTTCGACGGCGGCAGCGAGGCGAGGGCCATGGCCGCGAAGGTGTCCATGATGAGGTTGACCCAGAGCATCTGGGTGACGGTGAGAGGCGACTGCATGCCCATGAAGGCTCCGAAAAGCACGATGAAGCAGGCGGCCACATTCACCGTCATCTGGAAGAGGATGAAGCGCTGAATGTTCTGGAAGAGGGAGCGTCCCCACATCACGGCGCGTCCTATCGAGGAGAAGGAATTGTCGATGATTGTGATGTCGGAAGCCTCCTTTGCCACGGAGGTGCCGTCGCCCATCGAGAGGCCGACGTGGGCGGTCTTGAGGGCCGGGGCATCGTTGGTGCCGTCGCCGGTTACGGCCACCACCTCGTTGTTGGCCTGCAGGGCCTCAACGAGGCGCTTCTTGTCCATCGGACGGGCGCGGGCTATGATCTTGAGGTCGCCCACGCGCTCCTTGAGCTGCTCGTCGGAGAGCTCGGCAAACTCGGTGCCGGTGATGATGTTGCGGTCGGTGTCGGCATCGTCGTTCCAGAGTCCGATCTGACGGCCGATCTCCTTGGCGGTGCCGGGGGTGTCGCCGGTGACGATCTTCACCTTGATGCCGGCGTCAAGCACTTCCTTCACGGCAAAAGGCACATCACTTCGCACGGGGTCGGAGATCGCCACGATGCCGAGGAAGGTAAGCCGCCCGGCAACCACCCGGCTGTTCTCGATTGTCTTGTCGCCATCCTCAAGCTCCTGATAGGCGAAGCCGAGCGTACGCATGGCCTGGTTCTGGTAGACGAGAAGCTGGGCGTCGATCTCCTGCTTCGTCACTCCGGCGGTGTCCTTACACATGCCGAAGATAATCTCAGGGGCGCCTTTCACATAGAGTATCCTCTTGCCGGAAGCCGATGTCACCACCGTGGCCATATACTTGCGCTCGGTGGAGAAGGGAAGCTCCTCGAGGCGATGCGCCCTGTCTTTCACGTCGAGGTAGTTGATACCCCTCTTCCGGAGCCAGAGGAGGAGCGCTCCCTCCGTCGGGTTGCCGAGCACCTGCGGCTTGTCGCCCGAGAGGTCGAGTTGCGCCGTGGAGTTGACGGCGATGCCCTCCACGAGGACATCCTCCGGAGGATTGCCGAAGAACTTCGTCTCGGCCACCTGCATCTGGTTCTGTGTCAGCGTGCCCGTCTTGTCGGTGCATATCACCGTAGTGGCGCCCATCGTCTCGCAGGCGTGCATCTTACGCACGAGGTTGTTGGTCTTGAGCATCCGGCGCATGGAGTATGCGAGCGAGAGAGTTACTGCCATCGGGAGACCCTCGGGCACAGCCACGACCACGAGGGTGACGGCCACCATCAGGGTCTGGAGGAAATAGGCCATGAAGTGGATCCACTCGAACTCCGGAGTATTGATGAAATACATCACCACGCGGCCCACTATGATGGCTGCCGCGAAGCCGTAGGATATCTTCGTGATGAGCTTGCCGAGGCCGTCGAGCTGCTCGTTGAGCGGAGTCTTGATGCTGTCGTCGATCTGGGCGGCCTCGAACACCTTGCCGTTCTCGGTGTTGTCGCCCACGGCGAGCACGCGCATCACGCCGTGGCCCTCCATCACCTTGGTGCCGCGCATGGCGTGGTTGCTGGGGAAGGTGGCGTCCTTGTCAAACTCCGCCGGGTCGGTGGTCTTGTGGCAGATAGGCTCGCCGGTGAGCGTCGACTCGTCGATGTTGAGCATCACGGCCTCGAGCAGCTCGCCGTCGGCCGACACCTCCTCGCCGGTGTTGAGGATCACGATATCGCCCACCACCACGTCTTTTCTCGGCACCTGCATGGCGTTGCCGTTGCGCACCACCTGCACAGGCTCGTCGTCGTTGACCTGGTTGAGCAGGGCGAACTCCTTGTCGGCCTTCAGCTCGAAGATGAAGGCGAGCCCGGTGGCGAGCAGTATGGCGATTAAGATGCCTATCGGCTCGAAGAAGACACCGGCGCCCTCGCCGAGGCCCCAGTATTCATAGCATGAGATGCCGATGGAGAGGACACCCGCGATCATGAGGATGATGATCAGCGGGTCGCCGAATTTCTCAAGAAACCGCTTCCACAGCGGGTCCTTCTCCGGTGGCGTCAGGATATTGACGCCATACTTCCGGCGGCTTTCCGACACTTCCGCGTCGGTCAGCCCGGTGTAGTGATTTTTCTCTGACATATCTTTCTGTTAATATAGTTATTATTCCTGTGGAATCTTAAGGGCGCGTGTCGACTCGAGAAGCGGCAGGTTGGTCTCCGTAGGCACGTAGATCACTGTCTTGTCGCTGAGGTCCGACTGCTGGCGCACCCATAGATACTGGATATAGGTAGGGGTGATGCTGCCGTTCTCGATACGGATTGCCTCGGCCGCTCCCTTGGCCCTCTCGATCTCGGCCTGGGCGTTGAGTTTCTCGGCCTCGAGATTGGCCTTCGCCTCCTCGATCTTGATCTTGCGGTTCTGCTCGGCCTTGGCAAACTCGGCCTTCCCCTCCATCTCCTGACTCCATACGTTATACCATGGGCGGATGAAGGCCATGGCCACCACCAGCAGGACGATGGCGGCGATGCCCCAGAGGGCTCCCCTGATGATCTTAGGGGTGATGTTGACACTGTTGTTGTTATACATATGTTTATCATTTTTTAGTTTAATTCATATCGTCTGCAATGTCGCGACCTATATGGCGGCCCAGCGGCGATACATCTCCGATTCGCGGAGCGGCACGGGGGACCCGCTGTCGGGCTGCGCCACAAACACCAGCTCCGGCTCCACGTTGACGGAGAAAGAGCCGTCGCCGCGTTTCGTTATATTATAGTCCTCGGCGTTGTAGAGGCCCTGTAGATTCTTCAGCGAGCGCCTGAGGCAGCTGAAGATCGGACGCCTGATCTCGGGCACCGCGAGGTCGGGAGCGGAGTCGCCTGTGCCGCCAAACATCTCATAGATGACGCGATAGCGCTCCTGGATCCTCTTCATGCGCCGCGTGTAGCGGTCGAAAGCGTCGGCCTTCTCCGGGGCGCTGAAGTTGATGCCGTCGCTGCCGCAGCAGAGGAGCAGGGCGTAGAGCGCCCTCTCGCGGCGGTGGAGCCCCATCGCCCTGGAGTCGATATCGGGAAAGACAATATCCTCACGGCAGGGGTCGATGACAACTGTGCTCCTGATGTTGCGGCGCACGAGGAAGATGTCGAGCAGCTGCTTATAGAAGCCGTGGAAGTGAAACTGGTTGTCGCGCTCTTCCGAGGCGTTGACGATGAAGACGTCGCTGCTGAGCATGTCGGAGAAGCGGTCGACGAAGGTCTGCACGGTGGCGGTGATGTCTTCGTCGACATCGATCCTGAGGTAATTGGCGTAGACGGTCTCCCCCACGAAGCTGTTGCCGATCTTTATGAGGAGCGAGGGCATGGCGTCGCGCAGCTCGGTGATGCCGCATTTGTTGCAGAGCAGGTCCTTGCAGAAGACGCCGGTGGTCATCCTCATCAGCGAGGCATAGGTGTTGTCGATGCCTCCGGCGCTCATGGCCGGGGCGAGGAAGGAGAGGATATCCTTGAAGAGCGAGGGGTCGGTATTGCGGTAATGGTCGATGATCTTCGGGATATACACGAAATGGAATCCGGCGAGCTGCAGCTCCTTGAAGATGGAGCGGTAGCTGCCGCATATGGCCCCGTTAGTCTGAGGATCGAAGTCGCTTTCTATATAAAGGGCCGTGGCGAGGTCGATGTTGAAATTGGTCTTCGGTATGGAGAAGACCTCGCCGTGGAACGGGCTCGCGGAGTCGAGGAGCGCCGTGAGGGCGATCATGAGTAGGGCCTCGGAGTGGGCGCAGAAACCGTCGCTCACCGTCATCGAGCGGCAGTCGCCGATGAGGTCTTCCTTCAGCCCCCTGACGCCCGAGCCGCTTATCGTGTTCAAAGCGTCGGCCAGCGACATCCTGGATGCCTCGATGCGGATATCGCGGTCGATGGCGTATTTGCCGCAGATCCGGCGCCAGCATTCCATCTCGCCGGTGTCAACGATGCGGTCGGCCTTGATGAGGTCGGTGAAGATACGCACTATCGCTACTTTATGAGCCTTGAGCATTTTCTTTCGGTATTCAGTTATTGACGAGTTGCACCACTATCAGACGTCCGCCGTCCTCGCCGGAGAGAAGTATCTTGCGACCCTCGGTCAGCTCCACGTATTCGCCGGGCTTTATCTGGCGTCTGGGCTGCTCCGTGACGTCCCACATGTCGGGAAGACGCCGGTTGATGAGGATCCACCGGCCGTTGTGGAAATGGAAGTCGCCCACGGGTTTTCTGTCTTCTGGCTTCGTGCGCTCATTGGGAGTGACGAAACGGTTGACGTGCCACATATAGAGCGACTGCTTTTCGTAGACCATCAGCCGGTAGTTCTCTGGCAGGAACTTCCCTTTTGCAGGAGAGTAATAGAGGTTCAATACCGGCAGCTGTCCGTGATACTCCGTTCCGCAGAATGGGCAGCGTGGCTTTGTGGAGTTGTCGAAGACAAACCAGTGGGCCTCGCAGTCAGGATTCTGGCAGGGCTGCATCAGGTCGGTGGTCTTGACCAGGGCGTTCTCCCATTCGTCGGCCGTGGAGCGCTTCAGCGGGTCGTGGAGGCCTTCGATGAAGGCGCGGTCGAACAGCTCCTTGAGATACGGGCCGCAGATGGTGTAGGGACGCTTGGCGACATCCCCCTGCGGGAGCTCCGATGGGGCCATGTTCTCAATCTTGGGACGGTTGCTCGTGTCGGCCGGATGTTCTATGAAGAGGGCCTTCTCCCCCATCGACAGCTCCTCGTCGCGCGCCGTGTCGAGGTCGTTGACCTTGCCGCCGCGAAGCGGATGACGGTTGAGAAGATACATGTAGATGAGCACGGCGAGGGCATGACGGTCGGTAAGGATGCTCGGCAGCTTCTTTGCCGGATCGCCGAGTTTGAGGGAGCGTGTCTGGAGCACCTCGGGGGCGATGAAGTCGGGAGTGCCGACGACATCCGGCGGATACTTGCCGGGCACCACCAATCCGTCGCAGTCGATCACGGCGGCACGTCCGCTTATCGGGTCGACGAGCACATTCTTGTAGGAGAGGTCGGAATGGGCCAGTCCCGCGGCGTGAAGCCTGCGCACGGCGCGGGCTATCTGCAGACACATGTGATAGTGTGTGAGCCATGTCCCCTTCTGGTCGGCTTCTATAAACTTATTCCTGAGTTTCGCAGAGGCGAACCATTTGCCTTGTTTTTCCTGTCCCTTGAATTTGCCGCTCTGGAAGAAGAAGTGCTTCTGATAGGCCGGGGAGACGATGCCGAGGCGTCCGTTCCATTCCACGAGCTTAGTGGGCCAGCAGAAGAGGTTTTCCCAGTAGTCGCCACCCACCTGGCCGAAGATCTTCTCGCGGTATTTCCCCACGATGTTCTGGAGGCGGTCTTTGGCGTTGGCGTCCTGCGGAGTGCGGAAGAAACCCACCACATAGCTTTTGTCGAGGCTGAAATAGACGTCCTTCATCGCGCCGCTGCCGATCACCTCGTCGACAAACTCCACTGTCGAGCCGTCGGTGGCTGTGAGTCTGATTGTCTTTGCCATAAGCTTAATAGAGTATTGCGATAGTACGGTCGTCGTGATTGCCGGGGCTCCAGAAATCGAGCCAGCGGAGCAGCTGGTCTTTCGCGGCCTCGTTGTCGTCGGAGAGATCCACGCCCTCTATCCCGTCGTCGGGGAATCCACCCCTGAGCCGGGCGTAAAACTCCTCCCACTTCGCGTAGTCGTTGAGGTTGCGGTCGGTCTCGAACATGGGGTCAGACACACCGTCGGTCATCAGGAAAAGCGCCGTGAAGTCGGGCACGATAGCCATGCGGAGCCTTTTGGCCACAGCCTCGGGATCCCTGAATATCTCAGGCATCGTCAGGAAACGCGTCTGCCCGGAGAACTCCCCCTCGTCGGGCGTGCCGAGAAGCTTGACGGTCTTGCTGCGCTCGTCGTAGAGGCACATGGCGCCGTCGCCCACCCAGAAGGAGGCCACAAACCATCCGAAGTCGTATTTCTTGCAGACGGCGAACATCAGCGTGGTGGCGAAGTCTTTCAGCTTCGCCTCCTCGTTGGCCTCCGCCACCTTCTTTACGGCCTCGTGGGCCTTCATCGCTCCGTTGTAGACAATATCTATCACGTGGCGCGTGAGGACCGTGCGCTTCTCCCGGCTGTCGCGGTCGGCCTGATACTCCCTGATGGCGCTCTCGAAAGCGGGATTGTCGAGCAGAAGGGCCTTGCAGTGGTCTACCGCCGCGCGGCAGGCCGCCTCGGAGCCCTTGCGGGAATAGCGCGCGCTCCCGGCGCCGTCGGCAACCGCGATGATATACCAGTCGGAGGCGTCGCAATGGTATAGGCTGAAATGGTCGTCGCGCGCCTTCCCCTCCTGGGCGTGGCTTCTGCCGCGCTGGCTCGCCGCCACGATATCCTTCCTCGCCCCGCCGTCACGGGCCTCCACCTTCAGGTAGCGGGTCTCGCTGTCGGGCTTGTAGTAAGGGATTTCAGGGTCGGTGGGTATGTTCTTCCAGAGGTCTCTCGGATCCGGATTGAACGCCACGGGAATCGGAAGCTCCGAGGCGGGCTCCCCCTCCACAGTCGTGTAGCGCAGTGTCAGGGTGAAGTCGCCGGCCTTCCGGGGCCTTCCACTGAGGGTGCATTTTCCGTCGTCGCCTACGGAGACGAGAAGGCCGAGCTCCTCCGCGCCGTCGATCTCCACATCGGAGATCCTGCCGACGGGAAGCTCGAAATGCACGGAATAGTCTTTCTTCACCGTCCCGTTGGGGAAGCGCAGCCCGAGGCCGCGTATCTCGTCTTCTATCGCTGTTCGCTGGTTCATACGTTGCTGTTTGAATGTGTTCCACAGTGAGCCTACCGCCCAGTCGAGAAAGGCTTCCTGCTCGGAGCTGGGCATTCCGGCGGAGAGCATCGCCCTCCGGAGCATTCTCGCCGTCTCGTTGAGTCCGGCTACGGTGTTGCTGTGGCGTGAGGCCAGTCTGTCTCTTCTGTCCATATCCCGAAGATATTATTGAGCTACCGCGGGGAGGAACTTGCTGGGCGAGAGATAGACGGTGCCAGGGCCGGTGATCCTCATCATGCTCAGGCCCTCGCCGCCGATCAGATTGCCGAGCGACCAGTTTGACTGCATCTGCCAGTCGGCGATGTTGAGCAGCGCGATGATATGGTCTTCATCCACCTCGATTGTCTCGCCCGGCTGAAGATTGATGGTTATGGGGGTGCCCTTAGTGTCGAGGAAGACGGTGGAGCTCCCCTGGATTTTCTGGAGCAGGAGCCCCATGCCGCCGGTGAGGCCGGAGATCGAGAGCTTGGTGGTGACGTTGACGCGGTTGTTGGAGCCCACATACACGCCGCGGTGGCATATCATGGTCTCTCCGTTGATCTTCACGGGGAGCATGCCGTAGCGGCTTCCCACCACCGCCTTGCGCGGCACATTGCTGACGTTGAAGAGGCGCAGGATGAAGATCGACTCTCCGGAGAGGGTTGCGCCGAGTATGCGTCCCAGACCGGAGCCGTTGAGACTCGACTCCTTCTCGATGCCGGCCTCGAGATATATCAGCGACCCGCGCTCGGCATAGAAATCCTCGCCGGGCATCAGCGTCACTTCCAGATACTGGACAAATTGACCTACAAGTTTACAGTTCACGGTAATAAAGATTGATGATTGAAGATTAAAGATTAAATGAGACTGTTGTTAAGGGTTTTGCAACTGGCTACAAGAAGTTTTATGAGGTTTGGTCAGAAAGTCGGCTTTGCTTTGGGCAAACAGACCTTCCTTGACATTGGCGCCGATGCTTGTTCCGCTCCTCAGAACCTGACGAATCAGATCCCGCGGCACATTCCGGCGTCTGAGTTCATCGTAAAGCCGCAAGCATCTGAGAGCGAAATCAAAACTCTTGTTTTTTAATACATTCTCCCCCATGAGCATTAATCTTTAATCTTTAATCACTGGTTAGATAATGACATTCACCTCGGCCGGAGGGGGCGGGAGCACGAGGTCTTCGGTGGCGCCGATGCTGCGGTTGCCCACTCCTATGGAGTCGGACACCCATTTGAAAAACTTCCTGAACCCCGCGCTGTCGATTGTGTCGAGGGCGTAGACCTCGTTGGTGAGCTCCTTTAGGGGTTCTGTCTTCGCGCTCATTCCCGCCGCGCATGCCACCACGGCCGCGAAGCGGCGCTTCTTCACCTCCGGAATCATCTCCTTGTAGAGCTGACTGTCGGAAGGCTTGCCGTCGGTCATCAGGAAGAGGAGCGGCATCCAGTCGCCCTTCTGCTCCGGAGTGCTCCGGAGCACCTCGGCGTCGACCCTCTCGCAGAGGAGCTTCAGGGCCTGGCCCGTGTGGGTCGGGCCGCTCTCCGGCGTCGTGATCTCCGGGAGCTGGAGCTCGTCAAGCGGCGTGAGGGGAAGGATCTGCCTCACCTCGCGGTCGAAAGTGATGATGCTGATGCACACCGACTCCAGGGCGAAAGGGTCCTGGCGGAGGCTCGAGACCATGGCCTCGAGTCCCACCTTGACCGATTCGATCGGCTCTCCACGCATGGAGCCGGAGGTGTCGATGAGAAGATATACGGGTAGACGTCTCATTGCTTCTCCATATACATCACACCACGATGTTCACCTCAGGGGGTGGCGGCGGAAGCTCGCTGAGGGAGTTGGCTTCCGTGCCGGTCTCCTCCACCTTCATGCTGCCGGAGCTGACGGAGGCCGACACCCATTTGAAGAACGCCTTGATGGTGGCGCTGTCGGCGGTATCGAGCGAGACCACGCACTCGGTGATCTTCTTGAGCGTGTCGGTGTTGGCGCCGGCGCCGGCCGCACAGGCCACCACCATGCCCCACTTGCACTTCCTGAACTCTGCCAGCCCCTTGTTGAGGTCGTCGGTCGGCTCGCCGTCGGTCATTATGAAGACGAGCGGCTTCCAGTCGCCCTTCTTCTCGGTAGTGGTCTTGGTCACCTCCTGGTCGGCCTTCTGGGCCAGAAGGGCCAGCGCCTCGCCGAGGGCCGTGCAGCCGTTGGCCTGGATGGATGGCTGCTGGAAGGCGGAGAGCTCCGTCAGCGGAGTCACCTGCCGGGCGTTGCTGTCGAACGTGATGATGCTGAGGAAGGCGGTCTCGAGGGCGTAGGGATCCTGGCGCAGGGTGGAGACCAGCACCTGCACACCGTTTTTCACCGCCTCTATCGGCTCGCCGAACATCGAGCCGGAGCAGTCGAGCAGAAGATATACGGGTAGTCTTCTCATTGTTATTTAGCGTAATTGGTTACTATTCGTTTTATCGTCTCGCAGAGGTTGGGGTCGGGATAGGCGTCGCCTATGGCCGAGAAGCGCCACTCGCCGTTGCGGCGGTAGAGCTTGCCCATGACCAGCGCGGTCATGCCTCGGAACTGCGGCTCGGCCGCCACATCGTAGGATGCGAACACCTCCTTCACCCTCTGCGGAGTGCCCTCATACATGCGTATCGAGGCGTAGGGGATCTGCGAGAAATCCTCCTTGCCGCAGTTGTTGAGGAAGAAGAAGATCCGGTCGACCTTCGGGCTGACCCGGTTGAGGTCGACCGTGATGATCTCGTTGTCGAGACCGTCGTCGCCGGCCTGGTCGCCCTTGCGGTCGTCGCCGCTGTGGTGGAGCGCGTGGTCGCTGGAGTCAACCTTGCCGGGAGGCATGCCGTAGCGGCCGAGAAACTCACGCCTATAGAGCGGCGAATATATATGGTCGACGAGCTTGCCGTCGGCGTCGAGCATCACGCACGAGAGGTCGAGGTCCACGTCGTGCACCGTCTTGCCGAAGCCGAGGAAGCCGCCCGAGACTATCGCGCCCCAGTTGCATCCCACGCAGAACTCGGTGAGCTTCGAGCCGTTGCTCTTCTCAAGGTTGATGCGCTGCCCTTTTTCAAGTCGTATAGCCATGGTCAACCTACGTATTTGTCGACAAAAAACTGGAGGCCGCCTTTGTAGCCGTAGCCCATGGCCTCGAATTTCCACTGGCCGCCGCGCCTGTAGAGGCGTCCGAACTCCACCGCCGTCTCGATCGAGAAGTCCTCGTCGAGGTCATATTTTGCGATCTCCTCGTTGGTGATGGCGTTGTAGATGCGGATGTAGGAGTTGTGGACCTGGCCGAAGTTCTGCCTGCGCTCCCCGGCCTCGTGGATTGTCACCGTGAAGACGATCTCCTGAATGCGGGGATCCACCTTCGGGAGGTCGACGGTGATGGTCTCGTCGTCGCCGCCGTCGCTGTTGCCGCCCGTGCGGTCGTCGCCGCTCGACTCCACGGCCTTGTCGGGAGAGACGGGGTTGTTGTAGAAGACGAAGAACTCGTCGAGGGGAAGCTTCTTGTTCTCGCCCAGCATGAAAGCCGAGGCGTCGAGGTCGAAGTCAAACCCTGTGCTCGTGTTGGGGTCCCAGCCGAGACCGACTCCTACTTTCTCGAGTCCGATCTCGATGCGCTGTCCTTTCTGAAGATTGATAGCCATATTGTCTTTAATTGTTTGGAGTTGTTTTTATTTGATACAAAATTAGTGAATATGCATCCCTCTGTCTAAATTCTGTAATATTTCAGACGGAATCGCGCCCCGGGGACGCCGGGGATTGCAACGTTTCAGGCCCGCTACGGGCTGTCGGCTGGATATCAGCCACCTATCCGATTGCAAATGTTTTCGGTAGGACTACGTTTTTCAATCCACGGGCATCGGCGAAGAGCGGGGCGATCTCGCTGTCGTCGAAGCCCGCGATGCCGCAGCCTATGCGCGTCACGTAGAATTTCAGCTCCGGATGCGACCTGGCGAACTCTATGAACTCGTCGACATACGGCCTGATGGTGTCGACGCCGCCCTGCATCGTGGGTATGGCATACGACTGTCCCTGAAGGCCGACACCCTGGCCGGGCACGGCGCCGAAGCGGTGGAGAGCGACACGTGCCGCTCCCCCGCCGTGCATGCCGGCCAGGTTGCTTCCGAATACGAATATCTCGCCGGGGTTGAGCCGGGTGATGAAGTCTGGTGTGTATTCCATATCGATACGTTATTTATGATAGAACAATATTCCGGCGGAGCGGTTACAGCTCCAGAGCTCCAAAGTTACAAAATAATATTTATACATTGCCATCAATCGCCCTTATTCATGAGGGAAAACTTGCCGTTGTGGCGGAAAGATAGTAATTTTACGCTGCAAATGAAAATCACCGACTCCTACAGCCAGCTGCCGGTGGCAGCGATAGCCGGCGAGGTCAACGCCTCGCTGGAGAAGGTGGCGCGTCTTGTGGTCACGGCTCCCCCGGGTGCCGGCAAGTCAACGCTGCTGCCGCTCTCTATTCTCGAGGCGCTCCCCGGGGGGAGCGTCATCATGCTCGAGCCCCGGCGTCTTGCGGCGCGGCAGGTGGCCGGACGCATGGCCTCGATGCTCGGCGAGCCTGTGGGGCACACGGTCGGCTACCGTGTGCGGTTCGAGAGCCGTGTCTCCGACGCCACCAGGATTCTGGTGGTCACCGAAGGCATTCTCGAGCGCATGCTCGTCGACGATCCGACGCTCGAAGGGGTGGGCGCCGTGATTTTCGATGAGTATCACGAGCGCAGCCTTGCCTCCGATGTGGCTCTCGCGCTCACGCGCGAGGCGCAGGACGTGGTGCGCCCTGACCTCCGGATCGTCGTGATGTCGGCCACGATCGACGCCACTGCGCTTTGCGCCAGGCTCGACGCGCCCCACATACACGCTCCGGGGCGCATGCACGACGTGGAGATCGTGTATGGCGAGGATTTCGACCCCCGCGACTGTGCCGCGGAAGTGGCGCGTGCGGTGAGCCGCGCCCATCGCCGGCATGAGGGCGACATTCTCGCGTTCCTTCCCGGCCAGGGGGAGATAGCCCGCTGCGCGGAGCTCCTTGAAGGCACCCTCGGCGCTACGGAGCTGCTGCCGCTCTACGGCATGCTGCCGCCGGAAGGGCAGCGGCGCGTGATGTCGCCGCCCCCAGCCGGCACGCGCCGCGTGGTGCTCGCCACCCCGATAGCCGAGACGTCGCTCACCATCGAGGGGATCACCGTGGTGGTCGACTCCGGCCTCTGCCGCACTCCTGTGTTCGACCCGGGAAACGGTCTGAGCCGCCTCGCCACAGTGGCCGTGTCGCTCGACATGGCGACGCAGCGCGCGGGGCGGGCGGGGCGCACGGCGCCCGGCATATGCTACCGACTCTGGAGCCGCGCCGCCGGGCATCGCATGAAGGAGAGCCGGGAGCCGGAGATCATGACGGCCGACCTGGCGCCCGTGGTGCTTGAGACCGCCGCCTGGGGAGAGCCGGATCCCCTGCGCCTCCCGTGGATATCTCCTCCTCCCGCAGGTCATGTGGCGTCGGGGCGCGCCCTACTTCGGGCCCTCGACGCCATTGACGACGCCGGGCGCATCACTGCCGTGGGCCGTGACCTCTCCCGCCTCCCGTGCCATCCGCGCATCGCCCGCATGCTCACCGCGACGGCCGACCCGCGCCTTGCGTCGCTCGCCTGCGACATAGCCGCCCTGCTCGAGGAGAAAGACCCTCTCGGCGACGACAGCGACGCCGACATCACCACGCGCCTCACCCTGCTGCGCCAATACCGCCTCCGACGGGGGCCCGGACGCTGGAAACGCATCCTGGACATAGCCGCGCAATACCGGCGCCTCACCGGCTGCAAGGCCGATGACGGAGGCCTCGACCCATATTCCGCCGGGCGTCTCATCGCCATTGCTTATCCCGAACGCATCGCCATGCGCGCTCCCGACGGGCGCCTGCGCCTCGCCGGGGGCGACTACACCACGCTCCACAAGGACGACGCCCTCTCCGGCGAGCGGTTTCTGGCCGTGGCCACCATGGGCTCGCGCATATTTCTCGCGGCTCCCCTCGCGGAGGCCGACGTGGCCTCACGAGGGGCGTGGAGCGATGTCGCCGTATGGGACAGCCGCGCAGGGCGCGCCGTGGTGCGCGGCGAGCTGCGCGTAGGGGTCCTCGTGGTCGACACGCGTCAGCCTGAGGAAGATATGCACGAGGCAGTATGCCGTGCCATCTGCCGGGCAGCTCCCAGATACGGCCTCACCATGTTCGATTTCAACGATGATGTGGAGCGCATGCAGCTGCGCGTCGCCACGGTGGCCGAATGGCATCCGGAGCTGGAGCTCCCTCCCGTCGACACCGCGACACTGCTCGAGAGGGCAGCCGAATGGCTGCCGCTCTACATCGGCAGAGCCTCCGGAGTGGCGGAGCTGCGCAAGATCGACATGTGTGCCGTGATATCCGGGCTTCTCGACTATGACCAGCAAAAGGCCCTTGACCGCATCGCGCCCACCCACATCAAGCTGCCATGCGGCCGCAACGCCCGGGTCGACTACCGTCGCGGCGCGGAGGCGCCCGTGGTGCGCGCCCGCCTGCAGGACTGCTTCGGCCTCACCGACACGCCGCGCCTCGACGGCGGCGCGCGTCCTGTGCTCATGGAGCTGCTGTCGCCGGGGTTCAAGCCCGTGCAGCTCACGCAGGATATGGCCGGATTCTGGCGCGACACCTATTTCGAGGTGCGCAAGGAGCTGCGCCGCCGCTACCCGAAGCACCCCTGGCCCGACAATCCCCTCACATTCGCGAGGGAACCCCGTTGACCGCCCGGGCGTCCGCAGGAGCCTCACTCCTCCTTCCCCCTGCGCCCGGCCTGCTTCCTGCGCCGCTCGTGAAGCTGCGGAAACTGGCGCCGGATGAACTGCCCCAGCGAGCAGTCGTTGAGACCGAGGCGACGGGCGATTGACTTCAGTGACTCCGGAGTCGTCTCGTAAAGCCGCACGGCTTCCCCGTATTTCTCCATACTGGCAGCCGACATCATCTTTCCCTCGTCGGATTTCCTCATACCGAGTCCTGCGTGCAGCGCCGGCTCATGCTCTTTCAGGTATTGCCGGAAGCTGTCGGCGTTGAGCCCGAATTCCTCCGCCGCCTTTGCCACTGTGAGCCCTCCCTCTCTCAGCCTTGCTATTGCCTCCGCATATTTGGCCGCGGCCGCCGGGCTGTATCTTCTCACCGACGACCAGTCGACCGGCCTTCCCTCCTCGTAAGCCACTCCCTTACGCTCGCACACCAGATCGCGGTGCCACTTCTGGAGATATTCATAAAACCCCTTTACCGACACGCCGGCGATCCCGGCGATCTTTCTGGCGGAGAGAGGGGTGGTGCGGTAAAGGCGCAGGGCCTCCGCGTATTTCCCGGTTATCTCCGGCGACGCGGCATGGGGCGTGCCGCGTCCGGTGATCTCTCCCCTCCGCTGCCGTCTTACCGCCTGACGGCGTATCTCGATACGGTTGTCGACCAGCTCCCTGTGATATAAAAGCAGATGCTGCTCCAGGCCGGTATAGGAGACGTCGCAACGGGCGGCAGCCTCCTGCACCGTGATATAACGGTCGGAACGCAGCAGCTCCACCGCTTCGGCGTATCGCTCCCTGCACCGTGGACGCATCCCCCGGGGAAGCCCGTCGCCGAGCCCCAGACGCTCCCTCGCCTCCTCGCGCCGCTCTATCACTCCCGGATAATGCGCACGCAGCTGCCGGCCGAGGCCGCTGCCGTCGAGCCCGAACTCGCGGGCGATCTCCGACACGTTGCAGGCGATATACTCCATGCTGTCGCATGCCTCGACGGCCTCGCGGTATCTGGCGCGTGTGTCGCGACGTTGCCCCGTACGCTGCCCCAGACCTTCACCCCGGGCCTCCCGCGAGCCACGCTCCAGACCGCCGCGACGCAGCATCAGGTCACGGTGATAGGTGCGTATATACCGGGAGAAGCCACCGAGGGAGACGCCGCACCGCCGGCATATCTCTACTTTGGTAAGGTCGCTCCCGGCATAGAGCGCCAGAGCCTCCCCATACCTCGCCTCGGTCTCCGGGCGGCAACCCCTTGCCCGTATGCATCCGGTCTCATTCAAGGCTCTTTCCGTTATTCCGTTGAACTTCTGACCGGCCTCACGGCAAACCCGTCGGTATTGTAGAAATGCTCATATGGAGCAATCTCGTTTTTTGTGTTTCCTCCCCGCCCCGTCCAGTCTTCTAAATCGCCTGATACTATATCATTACGGAAGAACTTCAAGTGGTAGGACTCGGTCACATCCTTCGCCTCACTCAGCCATACATACCCCTGCCCGTTCGGAAAGGCAGCATCTTCACCGGAGTTCGGATATCTGAAGAGGAGAGCCTTGTCATCATAATCGCGGTATCCGGTGACAGGGAATGTGATCGACTGCAGCTTCCTCGCATCGGTATAGAAAGCCAGCACCTGACGGTTTATCGACTCACCTTGATAATACTCGGCCACCATGTCACGCTCGAGCACGTCATACCAGTCGGTCGGAATCGCGGCCCTTCCACCCTCGGGGTTTTCCCTGTTGGTGGTGAACCCCGTGAATACATCCTTGTCTCCTACCTGATAGCCGGCCGGACACGGATCATATACCGTCTTGCTGCCGCCGTTCGACCAAAGGTCGGGGTATGATTCATTGGTACTATAGAAACCCTTCGTGAAATCTTTGGGATCCAAGGGTTGCCGTGGGGCATTGTGCCATTTATCGGGATTCTGGACCAGCATCTTCAGGCAGTCCTTTGTGTGCTCTCTGTTGATATTATCTGAGAATTGCGCCGGCTCGTTGTAGAGGCGCGGGGGATTATAATCCTCACCCTCCCCACATTTCTTGATAGTCCCGGTCGTCTCGTCGTAGATCCATCTCAGCTTGTTTCCACGTATCTTGTTGCCACCGACAAAAGGGTCCTTCCGTCCCCACTGATAATACGGATGGTCGCCACGCGGAAGAAGGATGTGCGGATACTGCTCGATGACCCTCACCAGCTCTTGCTCGCCTACCGTGAACTTCACCTTGCATCTGCGGCGCCTGTAATATTTTATCGCCTTGCCACCTGAACACCATCCGAGATTGACCGGCATTACGCTGTATTCCTTCCTGTCGTGATTGGTTATAGTGATGTCCTGCCCATAATCAGCGGAGCCGAAAGGGGTGACCCAGATGTGCCAGCTCCATACGGCCCTCGTGCTTCCATGATGCCCATACACAGAGCCTCGGTCGATGTTGACATGGTCGTCCTCGCTTTCCGGCGCATCTTTGTCGATCAGCGCTATCACGGCGTTCCCCTCCTGTATGGTTCCGATCTGGAATCTTATCCCCCCGATGCCGCTGCCGAACATGTCCGGCACATACTCGATGTCCCCGGGAACTATGAGATTCTCGGCATCCTGCCATACCAGCCTCGCGCTCAATCTGCCGGCGGCTGCGGACTGCAGGGCTGCATCCTCCTTTATATACCGTGAGGAGATATGGGCCCCGAGATAGTTCACCATATGCTCCGACAAGTATGCGGCGGCGTTATCGCTGCCGCCTGTAGTTGCGTTGCCATACACGAGCGGGAAACAATACCATCCCGGAGCACCCACGATATAGCAGTTAGCGGTATTCTCGATACCGGCCGCACCTGAACTGTTTGAAAGATTATACGGAGAGCCTTTGGTTCCTTCCGACCCGGTCGGAAACATATCTGTGGTGGTTTTCGTGGTTGCGTCCGTCATGTCGGCCTTGAATTCGTATGCCACGCCGGTTTCGCCTTCCGCCGGCTCCGCGTCCTTATTCTGGAGCTTGAGCCAACCCATGTCGGCAGCAGCGGTGGCTGCACTCCAGTCTCCTGTCTCGCTGTCGTAAGCCTCGTATTCATAGGTTATCTTCGGCGCTTTCCATGTCTTCGTCTTACCGTCGGTCTCGAAGCTCGTCACGGTAATCACATTGCTGTCGCTGAAATCGTGACCGGCATTATGGATATTAACATAATCGGATGAAGGCACGAAAAACTTTCCCCGATAGTCCACATCCTCCGGGTAGGTGGCGTCGAGATAGCGCTCCGCATACACGATGTGCCAGTCTATGTCGTTGCCGTAGCCTTTGAAACGCATGGTGACCTTGTAGTGATGGTTACGCACGACATCGAAATTGCTGACGGCGTCTTTGCCGAGCATGAACCGGTAGATGATCTTGCCTTCCGATTTATATTCAGGCCTATCGGATACATAATACCCCTCCACCTCAAGGTATGTGCCGTTTTCCACGCCGTCATAATCCTTGGAGTCGATTATGCCGTCGCCATCGGTGTCCTGAAGCTTCGACTTGTCATCATGCGTTCCCTGAAGGTTCTCATAGCAGGGAAGCGCCCGCGCCGCCTCGTTATGAAAACTCTCCAGAGTGCAGCCGGGCCATACATCCGACGGCTTGATGGGATTATCCTCCGTCACCTTGTTGGTCACCTTCGGCCAGCCCCTGTAATCCGCGCCGGCGCCATAGGTAAGGACATAGGAAGACGTCCCGAGGCCGATTCCCTCATCACCGACTTTCGAGGCGGCGCCGAGGCGGGTGGCTCCCGCCACATGCTTCAGCACTGCGTTCCTGATATAGACAGTGACTCCATCCTTAAGCGCAGTTCCATCGAAATCGAGCGTCACCTTCGAGGCGGCGCGACGCACCCATGAATGCAGACTCAGGCTCCTGTCAATCCTGAGACTGACCGGATCCTCGAATTTCTCGTTTTCCGGATCTCCGCTTTCCTGACCCTCTATCTTGAAGACTCCGAACATCTCAAGGTCTTTCCCGATCTCATCGTCCCAGTCGAGTCTGAAATTCCGGAGGTCGTCGATATTAGCCACCTTAGCCAGGTCGCCCTTCCGGCTTTCGGGGATATTGGCGACGGCAAAGACATAATAATATCCCGCCTTCACCTTCCTGGTGAACGAGACATGCTCATGCGTCGAGCCGTCGGAAGGAGATGGCGTAAAGGCCACGTCCCCGCTGTATTCGCTCACGATTTCCTCTTTTGAATTGAAAAAGAAGACCTGAAGCGACCTGATGCCGCTGTATTCAGCCCCCTCCGGGGCCTCGCCGCCGGCGCGCGTCTTCACTTCAGCCGCCACGAGCGGTCTGTAGGCCACCTCTCCCCTCACCTCGACCTCGATGTCGGGCACAGCCGTGGCGTCATACGGCAGGTCGTCGGTGCATCCGGAAAGCATTACGGCACAGGCCAGCGCTTTCAGGATAATCGAGATAATGGAGATGTGTCTTGTATGATTCTGTGACATCATTGCTAATCGGTTTAAGTATATGGAGTATGTCCGGGGTCTCACTCAAGGTATTGCACCCACTCCCCGAGCAGGGCTTTCCTGTCTTCATTCGTCTCGGAGGCTGACCATGGATGACGGTTGCCGAGAACGTCAAACCAGTATTTCGGATATATGCCTTTCCACCCCCACCAGCGTGCCCTGTTCCAGTCGAGCCTGTCCCATTCGTAAAGCATGCGGCAGCACTTCAGGTCAAGGTCCACTTTCTGCAAAGCCTCGTACACCGACTTTTCATCAGCATTTCCGTTGGGATCTCCCCCGAAATCAAGCCAGACACGCTCTTTGACCTTATTGAGATACATATCATTCCCGTATTTATAACCGGTGATTCCTTCCGGAGTCAGAAGATATTTCCTCCGGCTCTCCTTCTCGAAAAAATGGTCGAGCTTAGCCGCGGTCCTTTCGTAATCCGTGTACACAAGCAGGTAATACTTACCGTTGATCCGCACAAACTTCCCTTCATTGCCATTCGGGCCGAGGTAGAGTGGATCCGCTTCTTCAGGATCGTAGTAATTGCCGTCATACCAGCAGACGTTTCCACTGCTGTCTTTGCCTTTTATGTATCCGGTGAATTCCTCCCTCTCAAGTCCGTAATCGGGGTTGAGCACACCCTCTGATGTAAAGGGAATCACATCGACCGAGAGCTGGAGATTATGATACATGGCGATGTTGACCACCACATGCGTGTTGCGGAAAAGCGCCTTAAGGTTGGGCAGCTTCAATACAAAGGGCTCGGTGCGCCCGGCTATTTGGAGCGTCATGGTGTATTCCTGCTCGCCGTCGGTCGCATCCGCCTTGGCGCACTTGCTCTCGGGGAGGTAAAAGACCGGCACCGATACCGCCGTTCCAGGCTTTGTCGCATCCGGATCATCCTCATCGATAACAGCTCCCTTCACCGTGACCGCCTCATGAGTATAGACTTTGTCCAGGGCCGCGGCCGCAGGGAGCCCGTAGTCCTTAAGCCAGCCGGCAGCCTCCGTGGCCGCGTAGTCGTCGTTTTCCGAAGAGGCGTCCGACACTCCTTTCAGCCAGTCGATCCAGGTCTTTCCGTTGAGAAGGGCCCGGTTGGCGGGGGTGTCTTCGACGTGGGCCATCAGGAAATTCCTGTCGGCATGACTGGCTATCGTGAATTTTTCCACCACCACGTCCTCGCCACGCCAGTTGAGGAAGTTAACGGTGAATTTAGTGGCGACACGCACCACGTGGAAAGTGCCTTCGAAATTACCTTTGTCAGGCACATCGATCTCATACATCGACGACATAGGGATAGGCTTCCCGCCGGAATAGTCAGGCGCGAAATACAGCCCGTTCACCGCTTCCTCGAAACCGGCCTGCCCCTTCCCGAAACTGTCGAGAAAGGCGGTCAGCGACCCGTCGCCGGGCGCAGAGGCCACACCCTCCACCGAGCCGACACTCTCCTCATTGGCAAAGAGGAATATCTTTTTCCTCTCCCCCGACTTCACCTGCACGATGATCCGCTTCCGGTCCACGGCTTCATCAAGAGGGTAGGCTTCGTTATGCTCCACGGTTCCCTTAGCATCGCCATCCCCTCCGTGAAGCACCACTACGCGCACACTTCTCATTTTCTCGTTATCGGGCATCGCGTCAGCCGACTCAGACCTTGTGGCATCGATCGTGGAGACATCGAGCAGCAGCGTGGTCTCCCCCTCGCCTGCAGCCGATGGCTCCTCACGGCCGCAGGCCACTGTCAAAAGCAGGGCCAGGGCCGCGAGACATTGAGTCATGATATGGATAATGCTTGATTTCATCTGTCGGATCACGCTCCCGTGTTATTCAATCTCATTCTCGCTCGTCACCACACGCCATGAGTGGATCAGTATATAGCTGCTTATCCACTCGCCGCTGTCGTCGAGGAAAAACGTCATCACATAGTCGTCCTCGCGGTCGAGAAACTCCTGGTCGCTCATCCGGTGGCCGTATTCCTCCTCATAGTAATCCTTTGCCAGCAGCGCATAGTCGATCACCGGGACGCGCGCCACCGTGCCCCCTTCCTTTCGCGAGATGGTGAGATACATCCTTCTGCGGTGTGAGTCGACCATGCGGCCCACGGTGAGGTCGGCCACGGCTCCCTTCACGGCTACGGTGGCCCGGGAGTCTCCCGTGTCGACTCCGGCCTCGCCGCTCTGCGTCTTCCAGGGGTGATAGATGATGGTTTCGTCGGGGAGCAGGCCGTTGTGGTGGGCCATGAGGCCGTTGTCGTCTTCGATGCGGAAATCAAACCGGTCGACGTCGACGTCCTTGCCCGAGAGATGCTGGAGGATGACCCTGACATGGTTGGTGTCTTTGGTGAGATACATCGTATAGTCGTAGCTGCCGCCGTCCTCGTCGGCGGGGAGGGAGACGTCGAGGGCGCCATGGAAGAGGCGGTAGAGCTGCGTGCCGCTGTGGGCGCCCTCATCGTCGCGGATGCGGCTGAGGGCGCACTGCAGCTGCCCGATGGTGGTCTCTCCCACCCTGACCTCAGGCACGGAGAAGGATTCCTCCCTGGCGCCGTCGTTGCGCAGGCCGCACCATGCCAGCAGGCGGTAGTCGCCGGCCGGCAGGTCGAGCGCCATCGAATAGCCGTCGGCCGTGGCCGGATCCACCACCTCATCGCAATGCCACGCGAGCACCCCGGAGGGGGAGAAGGCGTAAAGATGCACCGACGAGACCTCGTTGGCGAAGGCGTCGGCCCACTTCAGGTTCATGTCGTAGCGGAACCTGAGGCGGTAGGTCACGGTGCAGTCGCCCTCGTCTTCGTAAAGCCAGCTGTCGCATGCCGTGGCAACCGTCAGACACAGCGACGCCACGCAGACCCTGACGGCCAGCCTCCTCATCATTGCCAGTATATCCATAATATTGATCACTCTTTCTTAATTATATGGTGTGCGGATTTTCCGCATCGGTGTTTTCACATCAAGAGGGATACCTGTCTTGTGTCCAGGTCTCCGGTGCCTCACCTCACTTGTGTACCGGTGGGCGGGTACTGTATATGTTATTTAGCTTAATCAATGTGTGCAGGAGACGGGATACGCCTCCCGCACATTTTATATATCAGTCACGTTGCATATCAATCGCGCCTGCCGGCGCCTCAGATATCGGTCCTTACCATTCAAGTCCATTCTGGCTATTCACGATACGCCAGGAAAGGATCATGATCTGGGCCGCGATGAAGTGGTCGTTCGGATCCGGTTTCTCCGGATAGATGATCTGCTCCGGATCGTAGACAGGAGTGCCGAGCCCGGCGATCTTGGTCACGGTAGTGTCATATACATGGTTGCGCACCACACCTATCTGGTCTCCCAGATGCTTGATCTCGTAGTAATAGTAGGTCATGCCACCCCTCCACACGAGCGCCCAGTCAACGATATTATTGTTCTTCAGGTTGCCGTTGATTACATCCTTGTCAGCCGTGGTGGTACCGTCCAGAGACGTATACCATGTCTTTCCTTCAGCCTCAGTTGTGAGCTGGGCATAAACGTAGCAGTTGTTCTTGCTGTCCTCCGACTCTATCTTAGTTGCTATGGTGATCTTGAGATCACGTTCGTCAATCTGCCTGCGCGTGCTGCCATCCTGAGTATAATACTTATATCCTTTTGCCGACAGCTGATTGAGGATGCTCTTCTTAAGCTCCTTGAGATTGTCGGCTTCCGTCTCGGAATAATCATCGGCGAAATGGGTGCCGAGGTGTCTTACGATAGTGAAGGGCTCGCCTTCATGATCGCAGAGCTTTCCCTTGAGAATCACCTTGGTATGATTCGGTGCCTGCCCCGTTGTTACCGGATCATAGTCATTGGCCACCGCGTTCTCGTTGGTATAGAGCGCAGCGCCGGGAGTAGTGGTGGTGGATCCCCCTTCGCCAACGGTTATGGTTCCTATGGCGCTGCCGATACTGTTCTTGTAGTCGTGATACCGGTTAGTGGCAGTCATTGAATTGATGGCCCAGAAACTGCGGTGCGTGCTGTTCCACCACGTGCCGGTCCACCCCGGATTGATTTTCTTCACAAGCCGTCCCTCGCTGGTATCGGCTGTAAGACCCCAGCCTTCGAGTTTCAGGTAAACCTGCTCGGCTCCGACCTTGAGGTCGTTGCCTTCCTTGTCCTTGAGCGCCAGCATCGATGTGCCTGCCGCAGCCACCTCGTTGCCGAGAGTCACCCTGACCTTTGCCACGCTGCGCTCCACATAGATGGTGACAGGGTGCTCCTTGGCATCCTTAGCTGTCGTCCACAGGTTCTTCTTATCCCCTGACTGATTGATCACCACCGCTCCGTTGCCATTGCCGTCGCCGCCAGCATATATGGAGTTGAACATCACGAATGTGCCCTCTCCTGTATAGGCGGCAGACGCGTAATCGGCAACTTTCTTCTTCAACTCAGTAAGAGGAAGGGACTCATCGGGGAGACCGGCAGGATTAATCACTGCCGCCACCATATTCGGCACCTTGTCTCCCTTTGCGGTGTTGATGACGATTGTGGCCGTAAGCTTGCTCTCGATGTCATCCTGATTATTGGTGTCACCATTGCCCGGATTATCCGGATCCTGATTACCCGGGTCCACATTATCCGGATCATCTTTGTAATCGGGATCCTTATCCGAGGAGCCGGGAGTCCAGTCGTAGTAGTTGACATAGCCACCGGAAGAAGTGATGTTGACATTGGCAATGCCGCCTGCTGCACCAAAAAAGTAGAACCGTACCTTCTCGACATGGTTCTCAATGTCTGTACCGTCCTCGTAGCCGTTTGCCGCGCGGGTCGGCGACTCGTCGGCCGGCCGCAGATTGATGGCCAGATAGCTGGTCTGCGCATCCTCGACTCCGTCGTCGCCGCCGGGGATGTTCTCCTGAGAGCATCCCGTCATGACGAGCAGCGATGCCAGCAGGAACATGATTAATAAATCTCTTTTCATTGTTTTTTTATTAGGTTGTTTTGAATTATTTTCCTTTTATATTGCTGATGGTCATTTCAGTCTGTCGTCCAGCTCGCCGAGGGTCTCGGATGCCTTCGCGAGGCCCATGTCGCGCGCCTCGCGCAGCAGGCGCCGCGCCGTGTCGTAATCCTTTTCCCTGATGGCGAGGGCCGCGCGGGCGTATGCCGCCTCGGCGGAGGCTCCGGCCCTGTCGAGATAGCGGCGCGCCATCGCAAAATCATCCCGCCTGATCGCGGCGTTGGCGGCATTGAGGTTGGCGGTCTCGTCGTCGGGATACAGGCGCACGGCGGTGTCGAAGATCTCCGTAAACCGGTCGGTGCCGGGCTCATATCTCCCGGCCACGATATAAAGCTCGTCGAGGCTGAGCTTCTGCGGCTCCTTCGCCATGATGCGCTCGATCTCCTCCGCGTCGCTAAACCGGCGTATGCTGTAATCGATGCGGTAGTCGGTGTGGCGCAGGGCCGGATAGAAATTCTGAAGCATGAAGCGATACTCCACGGGATAAGTCCTCTTTATCTTCGCCTCCCTCGCATCGGGCTCGAGGCCGCTGTCGATAATGGCGAGGATCTCGGCGCGGTGGTCGATGTTCGACTGCTCCACATAGCGCCGCAGCCCCTCCCAGTCTTCCGGCTCGTGGTCGGTCAGGATTACGCTGTCGGCAAAGTGATAGAGCTGCCCGATGTGTCTTTTAAGGGCGGCAGTACGCCCTATGGCAAGCTCCGTGTTGTGGCTGTAGGGGCTCTCGGGAGAGGCGAAGCCCTTCAGCCAGACGGAGGTGATGGTCACGTCAGGGTCTTCGCGCACGGAGTCGATAGTGGCCTGTATGCGGCCCAGCTCGACGGCGTTGCGCCGGTAGTCGGGATAAATCACCGTCTGGTCGACGGGGAAGTCAATGAAGGCCGAGCCCGACAGCGAGCGGGTCTTCTCGACCGCCCCCTTCGGCTGCACAAACACCAGGTCGGGGAAGAAGGCCTCGCGATGGCGCCCCACGGCGCCGTCGTATTCGGCCAGCAGTCCGTTGCAGCATCCCCAGTCGCTTCGATGGAGCATGAGGGTGGCGCCGTCCATCCAGTCGCGGTATTCGGCAAGGGTGACGTAGGCCAAGCTGTCGGGCCTGTCGGATGCCCTGTAGACCCTCTCCCCCTCTCCGGATATCGCGTTGATGCCGTTGCGCACATAATAATAATACCTGCGCCGGCCGTATATCCCCACCGAGGGAAGGTCGAGCGAGTCGGTTCCGTTCACAAGGCGGGGAGTGATCACCACGGCCCTGTTGGACGACACCTCGAGACCGCTCAGATCCATGTCGACCGCCACATCGAGCCATCTCCCCTCGCGGCCGATGGCCAGCCTGTCGACGGCGACTCCCGGGACAATGTTCCCGGCTGGCTGCGCATACGCTTCCGCCACACTGCAGATGCAGGGCAGCGCAGCCAATATCATGAAGTTGGTCATTTTCATTATCGTCGCGAATTAGAATACATAAACCAGATTGAGGGCGGCCTTCGTCGGCCCCACATAATGATGCGTCTTGTCGGATGCCACCTTCTTGCCGCATCCCGCGCAACGGAAGACATCGTAACGCACGAAGGAGTAACCGAAACCGATCTCCGCCTCGAGATTCCAGTGGCGGCCGAGTATCCATGCGTAGCCATAGGCCACCCCGGCACCCACAAACCAGCCCTAATAGCGGGAATCCTTCAGTTTGCGTGCATCTGTTCCGAGGAAGTCGACCAGACCGTCGAAGCCTCCGAAATTGAACTGGCCGCCGTGGATATGCGCTCCCAGGAAATGCGAGCCGAAACGGTCGCACAGCCAGTATCGTATTTCAGGCTGCGCCGCCCAATGCTTCCATCGCCTGTCGTGAGAGAGTGTCCAGGCGTTGAGCTGTCCCGAGACATCAAGCGTCCATTTCGGAGCCAGCCCCGCTTCCAGGCCCAGATTAGGGCTCAGCACCGCATCAGAGAGCAGATTGGTCTTCACCGCCAGATTCTGCGCTCTGGCAGCCAGACCTGCACCGGCAATTATGACAGCAAGCAGCACAAAGACTTGTTTCATTATCGTTCGATTTTATTATGTCAATAAAGCTATTTCTCTCCTTAAGAGAAGTATCCGGAACCGTGGCTGCTGAAAGCCAGTCGATTGGATATTTACTGCGGCATAAACGGCATAACAGGCTTGCATGACTCGCCCGGTCTGAGCGCCGCAAAACAGCAAATTTTTATTAAAAATGAGGTGCGTTCCCGAATTTTTTTGTAAATTTGCATTCGGATACTTCTCTTAAGGAGAGAGTTACGGGAATCACTGTCACCTAAACCGTTGCATGAAGCACGGGGCGCCACACAGGCCGGTACGCCCCGCCACCGTTTTCTCACACAGCACTCATCACAATGGAATTGGCTTTGTCGACCGTCGAGGTGTCGAGCGAGGCCAGATAGATTCTTGTCGTGCTCTCGGAATCATGCCCCATCGCCTCGCTTATTATCGATACAGGTATGTCGCTGCTTCTCGCTATGCTTGCCCATGAGTGGCGAGCCACATAGCTGGTCAATGGAATCTCCAGACCGAGGCGCTCGCCTATCTTCTTCAGCCTCTCGTTGACAAGATGCGCCGTGCTGACATACTGCGTGCGGCTGTCCGCCCCGTTGTCCTTGATGATGGGGAGCAGATACTGGCTGTTGCCCGTATCGTATTTGTCGACGATACGCTGCATCGGCGCCTCCCATTTGACAAACAGCAGCTGGCTGGTTTTCTTCCGGCGATAGCTCAATATGCCCCCGTGAAGGTCTTTCTTCCGCAGGAAGGCCATGTCGATAAACGACATGCCACGCGTGTAGAAGGAAAACATGAAGAGATCGCGTGCGTAGTCGAGCTGTGGCCACCGGCTGAGGTCGAGATTCCTTATCTCCCTGATCGTCCTGGCCGATAGCGCCCGCTTCACCGTCTTGTCGATTCCCGTGTAGACATGCCTGAACGGCATGCGCTGCACAGCAAGGCCCCCATCCACCGCGCGATTGTAGATGGCACGGAGATTGCGCATATAGAACGAACTGGTGTTTCTGCATACCCCGCTGTTTCTGAGCCACTGCTCATATTCCGACATGAGCCCCGAGTCCATGCTCCCTATCGGCACATCGCACTCCCTGCGGAAGCGGCTGAAACTGCTGATGGAGGTCGCATATCTCGCGGCGGTACGGTCTTTACCGATCTGCGACATACGGCCGATGAGGCCGTTGGCAAACGATATGAAACCGCAGTCGCCGGCATATGAGCGGTAAAGCTCCACCACCCTGTCGGCATGATACTGTCTTCCCGACCTCTCCAGCCGCCCTATTATGCCTGACAGACATGACATGCCAGCCATCAACCCCTCGTGGACCGACGACAGATATCTTTCCCGGCTGTCGTCGCAGCCCGCCGGCATGACAATCCTTGACCCCGCCGTGTCCCATTCATCGGGATACAACCTATAATCCGTGGATATCTGCCTGACGACATGATTGTGGATGAGCTGATAGCATAGAGTTCCTGCTTTGCCGGGATTGGCCGACGCCCTGAATCTTATTTTTACTGTAGCCATTATATGATTGTTTTGGTGTTTCCGCCTTTACAATATGACCAACGTCTGGTAAACGACCCGGACATCATCAGATATGAATCGCCCGACAGCTCCTGCTGCCGGGCGACCCTGTTTCTATATAATGCAGAGATTATTTGTACGTGTACTATGAATTTTCAAGTGAGAAGCCAGATTCAAGAAGTAAATCTATCATAAATCGTATGCTTTTATCAACATTTCAGCTCGATGACTTAGAGCCGGAGAATCTATCTGTTTGCAATATTGCAAAAACAGCTGCCTGTCGAAATCATCAGCCATGTAGTCTTCGTCAAGCCGGAGAGCCTGCATATCATCCATCGTGGCATAAAAGGGATAAAGATAAAGAAGATCAAGCAATGCTTTCTCTGGCGTGGCGAAAAGAATAGATCGGCCATCGGCCATGGGCTTTGGCTGATATCCGAACATTAGTTCCCGTTTCACCATCTGATAGGCGTACACACCAAATGCATTCTTAAACTCAGCGGTTTTTAATGTAGTGACTGACGTTGTTTTCATCACTTCCTCCGGAATCATGCCGTAATGCGACAATGCTGTGTGAAGGCTTATATATGATGGCCGGTATATCCTGTTGGCAATGTATTGCTGGAAGTCAGGGAGCGACAGGCATTCATGAAACGCATACCAACCGTTTCGCAGCTTCATAATGTATCCTTTATTAATCCAATTGCTGATATTGTGCAGGTTAAAATCGGGATACCATGCAAGAACCTGATGGATTGAAAAACAACCCACCTCTCGCCATTGCTTATAGAAATCGATATAGCCCATTCGGTCTTATTTCTATTTTTACACAAAATTAGCAGAAAACAAGAACAAATCCAAATATTGCATCATTATCTATAAATAAGAAAGGGCTGATGCTCGCTTCGGGATTTGGGAAATTGAAGGGAATGGATTAATTTTGCGTTAAAATTACGCATAAATGGCATCGACTTCAAATACTACAGCCGGCGACGAAGCCAAGGGCACATACGTCTATGAATATCCGAGGCCGGCAGTCACCGCCGACAACGTGATATTCGGCTTCGACGGCGAGCGCCTCCGGATCCTGCTCGTGGAGCGCGGACTCGAACCTTACAAGGGATGCTGGGCGCTGCCCGGAGGCTTCATGCGGATCAATGAGACCATCGACCAGTGCGCCCGCCGCGAACTGCGGGAGGAGACTAACATCAGCGACGTATATCTCGAGCAATTCCACGTCTTCAGCGACCCCGGGCGCGACCCGCGCGGACGCGTGATGACAGTGGCCTATATAGCGCTGGTGCGTCCCTCCGACCATGCAGTGATAGGAGGCGACGACGCCTCGAATGCGATGTGGTTTGACGCCGACATGCTTCCTCCTCTGGCCTTCGACCATCTCCAGATCGTAGACATGGCGCGTCAGCGCCTCAAGGAGCTGCTGAAGACGCGCCCCGTGGCATTCCGGCTGCTCGACGAGATATTCACCGTCGACGAGCTGCGCCGGGTGTATGAGGTGATCTCCGGCAACACCTTCGACCGACGCAACTTCCACCGCAAGCTGATGCAGACCGGAGTGATCAGCGATGTCGAGGAGAGCATCCCCGGGCCATGCCCGGCCAATGCCGATGTCTGCCGCTCAAGCGCGATGCCCGCTCCGGCCCTCGTATACAGCAAATCCCGCATTGAAAAGCCGTCAGTGAATGCCGACGAGCTCGAGTCCCGACCCGCAAAGACAAGAAGCCGCAGGCTGCGCTTCTTCCGCTTCAACAAAGACCGCAAGGAGACATCCGGCTCCGAAGATGATGCCTCCATCAAGGATCTCTTCAATTTCGACTGAAAATTTACCGCATTCTATTTCGCTAACATTCAACCAAATGCAAATTATCTTTAAATTTTGCGTCATTTTGACGCAACAAAATTTGCATATACCGCGTTATTGTTATAACTTTGCGTCAAAATAACGCAAAGACCATGTCTAACCTCGGACGCCAGCAATGGCCCGACTCTAAAACCCACTACTATGTCAGCGACCAAGACCACCGTATTCAACCTCATCATACTCGACGAGTCAGGCTCCATGTGCAGCTGCGTCAACTCCACAATCTCCGGCTGCAACGAGACAATCAATGTGGCAAAGCAGCTCCAGGCCAAAAACCCGGACACCCAGCGAGTGCTCATATCGATCTATGCTTTCCAGTCGGGCGGCACCCCCTCCCGCTATCTCTGCAAGAACATCCCGGTGGCCGACGCCCGCCACATCACCAATAATGACTATGAGCCCGGCGGCTGCACTCCCCTCTTCGACGCGGTAGGCTCAACACTCGCCGAGCTCAAGGCCGTGGCCGCGACACACGAGGACGCCACCGGCATCGTCACCATCATCACCGACGGCATGGAGAATTCCTCAACCCACTACACCATGGAGAAGGTGGTAAGGCTCATCGACAGCCTCAAGGAGACAGGATGGACCTTCAATTTCATCGGCGCCAACATCGACGTGGAGTCGATGTCGCGCAAGATGCACATCGACAACAAAATGTCGTTCAGTTCCGATGAGGAGGGCACCCGCAAGATGTTCCGAAGCTACAGCAAAGTCCTGATGGACTACGAGGATGAGCGCATGAATGAAGAGGCATGCATGCCGCAGGAAGAGCGCATGGCCTACCGCAAGCAACGCAGCTCCGGCTTCTTCAAGAAGCGCAAATGACCACTACTTACAAGCCAAACAGCCAGCTTGCAAACCAATCGCCCGCGACCCACCCGGCCGCGGGCCCGCTTTGCTATTTCCCGAAAGTCCACGGTCTGAGGTCGACATAGCGGTGTCGCTTCACGTACTGTGGCGACAGGAAATCCCGTGTCGGGTCATAGCCGGAATAGGTCGTGCCTGTCAGCGTCATGAGCGGATGCGCGAGATCGGCTGTAGTGACCGGCAGCATCAGAGCACTGTCGAGGGCCGAGACCATGTCTGGATTCGCCGCACGATAGGGCGCGTTGGCATATATCAAAGCCGGCACCTCCACGAAGCGCTCTCCCCTCCCGTGTATGCCGTCGATGTCGTAGACGTTCACTCCATGGTCGGAGAAATATATCAGCACCGCGGGCTCCGGCTGCCGCACCACGGCGCGGAGCATCTCGCCGAGAAGCGAGTCGGTGTAGCGGATGGAATTGTCATACTCAGCGATAGTGGCGGCCTCGTCACCTGTATGGCTCCTGCCTCCCGGCATCTTCAAGACGTCAGCGGCCGTGAAGACGGTGGCGCTCCCCGGATAGCGGCTCGTGTAGAGCACGTGCGAGCCCATCAGATGCACGAAGATCATCTTACGCCGCGCCGTGTCGCCGAGAGCTTTCCGCAGATGCGGCAGCAGCGCCTCGTCATATCTCGACGTCAGCACGTCCTCCGAGCTCTCGGCGCCCACATACCTCACCACATCGGCCTGCGACACCAGTACCCCCGACATATTGCTCACGAGTCCCGAGCGTTCCTGATTAGACAGCCACCAGGTGGAATAGCCGGCCTTGTTGAAGATGTCGATCACCCGCGGCGAGCGCAGGGCGGAGCCTTCGGGCATATCGTCGGTGCTGAGGGTGAGGATGTTCTCAAGGTTGAGCGAAGTGCTGCTCGACGAGCCTATCACGTCGGTGAAGATAAAGAGGCTGTCGGCCATCGCCGAGACCTGCGGCGTTGTAGGGAGAGGATATCCGTAGGCCTGCCAGTGGCCGCGCGAGGCCGACTCCCCTATCACCACCACGACCGTAGCGGCACGATAGGTGGAGCTTACCGAAGCCGCGTCGGGAAGCGGCGCGAGATCGTCTTTCAGTCTCTCAAACTCACGCAGATCCCTATAGGTTTCACGACCGTATTTCGCGATTCTCAGTGACAACAGATGCGCCGTGCGTCCCGACGAGAAGACGATGGCAAACGAGGCAGCCATCACAATGCCTACACAACCCGCCGCCAGCACAGAGCGCGAAAATATTGTCCTCGGCAAACGCCTCACGGCTATGGCGGCAACAACCATGAACAGGACTTCGAGAGCAAAGCGCCAGGTCGCGACCGACGAGGCCGCAAGACTTCCCGCGTAGCCGGCAAACTCCGCGGCCTCGGCCGGATTGGTCTGCATCACGATGGAGATCATGCGCCGGGTGATGCCGAATCCGAAGAACCGGTAAGACGCGAAATTCACTACAGCGAGAGCCACGTATATCCCGACGGCGACATACACCGGCACTTTCATCCATTTCCACCGCATGCAGAGCAGACACAGCGCGAGCGACACGCTCCCCTTGAAGGCACCGACACAGATGATGTATCCGACCTGAAGGCACGACGGAATACGGAAAGTGATGCCCGCGGGGATGTCGGCCATGCTCAGCATGGAGGCGACCCACAGCACGAGCCAGAGCAACCTGTGACGGTCAAGTCCGGTTGTAAAACCACGCCACACCTCCCCGAGCCATCGGGATATACGGCGGATGAGCGAGACTACGGAGGTTGACATCGGCTTCATGACTCCCGGCCTGAGGCTGCCGGCGGCAACGGCCAGGGATGGCGGATGTATTCTGGATGCGTCGGAGCCGCGATAGGTTTCGCCGGGACGCCGCCGACGGTAGTGTCGCGGGCTACATCGCGTGTCACCACCGCTCCGGCGCCTATGCTGGCCCCGCTGCCTATCTCGATATCGTCGACGATGCTGACGCCGGGGCCGATGTAGACGTTGTTGCCGATATGCGCGGCATCGGGAGTGTTGGAGCCGATGGTGGTGAACTGGCCAAGGTTCACGTTATTGCCGATCACGGCGCCGGGGCTGACCACCAGTCCGTTGCAGTGCTGGATGTAGAGGCCGTAGCCTATAACGGTGCGGGGCGGGATGAAGAGGCCGTAGCCGCGCTTGTAGCGTCCCGCGCGCCAGCGGGCGAGCGGGTAGAGCCATCCGCGGCGGTGCTGCGCGAGGCGAAACCAGAACGAGAAGCCGATGCTGATGCGGCTCCAGCCGGAGAGCCAGATGCGCAGCAGGCTGTCGTGGCGACCGTTGTGGCGGTAGGAGTCGGAGCGTATCAGCTCCGCGCAGTCGCGGTAGCTGCGCGGCACCGGCACGTAGACCTCCTCCCCGGCTATAATATATTTCCTGAATTCCATATCACCTGCAAAGATAGGAAAAATTCAGCATTCAACCATCTTGATGTACTTATCGGGTCAACGTGGAATGACTGAATGTGATGGTAGCGTTTGCACAGTAGGGGAAAATTGCCTAAATTTGCAGGCGACAACCAATATCATGAAGCTAATATGGGAAAGACGGTATATCGCTCGGGAATCGACTGGTGGGTCTGGATCGTAACGGTCGGTTATCTCGCCATCATCTGGCTGAGCGCAATAGGCAATCAGTGGTGGTACTGGGTTTTCGTGAGCGGCGCCTGGACTCTGCTTTACGTAGTGCTTATGTTCGGATGCTGGTATGAGATCGACGGCGACGACCTTGTGGTCTACCAGTTCTTCCGACATAAACGGCTGCCGATCTCCAACATCAAGGATGTGAAGAAATCCATCGGTTATCTCGCCACGGCCGGGATGTCGCGACGCCGCGTGTCGATAAGCTTCAACGACCGCTCAGTCTGGAAAAGCTACATGCCGCTTGAGATCTCGCCACGCCACCGCAACCGCTTCATAGCGCAGCTCATCGGAATCAATCCGGCCTCAAGGAATTATAAGGACCTATCCGATGGCGAGAAAACAATGGCGCCCGGGAATGTGTTATCTTTATAACCACTTGAGCTATGACACGAGCCATCGCCATCATATCATGCTTGATAGCCGCTCTGCTGCCGGTTGCAGTCCAGGCCGAATGTATCGAGGCCGCTGAAGGTGAACCGGAAGCGGAGACGGAATGTTGTATCGCCGTATGCAGTCTTTCACAATCTGAAGTCGAAGAACAGCTGCCGGCCATCCCCTCACCGCTCATGGCCGGATTCCGGCGTGAGCACGTCTTGCCTAAGGCAAACGGCGACATTATCCATCTTCCCGTAAGAATCCTCCACTGCGTGTTTCGCGAATAGAAAGTATAAGCCCACTCTCTCCATGCAAATCCGAAGGCATCCAGTGTCTCCGGCAGTATCAACTTATACACATATTCATGACACTCATACTATTATATCTCATAGGAGCACTTGCGGTCTCATTCCTGTGCTCCGTGCTCGAGGCAGTGCTGCTCTCGACACCCGTTTCGTATATATCAATGAAGGAAAGCCAGGGCGTGAAAGGCGCGTCGCTACTGATGAAATACAAGACAAACGTCGACCGGCCTGTAGCGGCGATCCTGACCCTCAACACCGTTGCCCACACAATCGGCGCTGCGGGCGTGGGTTCGGAATCGGTCAAGGTGTTCGGAGAGGCGTATTTCGGCATAATCTCCGCCATCCTCACCCTGCTGATCCTCGTATTGTCGGAGATCATTCCCAAGACGATGGGCGCCTCATACTGGAGGGCCCTCGCCATACCGTCGGCAAAGGTAATCAGAGTGCTGATCGCCATCACCTATCCACTGGTGTGGCTGTCGGAGCTGCTCACCCGCTGTGTGTCGCCCAGGATACAGCCGCTTACGGTCAGCCGCGAGGAGGTCGCGGCTATGGTGAACGTGGGCACTGACGAGGGGGTGATCCAGGCTGAGGAAAACAAGGTGATACAGAATTTCCTCAAGCTCTCCAATGTGCATGCCGAAGACATCATGACCCCCTTTGTGGTTGTAGCCTCTGTCTCCTCCGACACGACGATGCAGGAGTTTTACGACAATCAGTCTCTGTCTTCCTTCTCCCGCATACCGGTGTATAACACGGAGAGGGAGTTCATAACCGGCTACGTGCGCAGGGCGAACGTGCTCGAGATGCTCACCCAGGACAGGCACTCTATGCCTTTGAAGGATATCGTACGCCCTATCCTATATTTCACAGAGGACGTCAAGGTGTCAGACATCTGGCAGAAGATGCTTGAGAAGAAGGAGCATATCTCGGTGATCACCGATGAATACGGCTGCATGCGAGGCATCGTCACCATGGAGGACGTCATCGAGACGATGCTCGGAGTGGAGATCGTGGATGAATGCGACACCACCGATGACCTTCAGGCCCTTGCCCGCAAGAAATTCGCACCAGATACCGTGAATACCTGATTGCCTGCACAGGGTGTTTTTGGTTGCACAGTATGTGGATAATGCCTATATTTGCAAAAAATTGGAGCTATGACAGAGACAGTGAGATATCCGATAGGACAGCAGTCGTTTGAGATGATACGCAAAGGCGGCTGGCTGTATGTCGATAAAACAAGGTTTATCGAAAAAATCATCTCCTACAACCAGTATTGCTTTCTGGGACGCCCGCGGCGTTTCGGAAAGAGCCTTTTTCTCAATACACTTGAATGTTTCTTCGAGGGTAAACGCCATCTTTTCAAAGGGCTTTATATCGACACCGTTGACTGGGACTGGGAACCGTATCCGGTGCTCAAACTCGACCTCAACACCGAGAAATACAAGACTCCGGAGGCGCTCGACAGCATTGTGGAGAACATGCTGATACAATGGGAGCGCGAGTACGGAATAATCCCCGATGTCGACAACCATCCGGCCAGATTCGGAAACATCATACGCACAGCCTATGAAAAGACCGGCAAAAGTGTGGTGATACTCGTAGATGAATATGACAAGCCGCTTGTCAACAACCTCCACGACCGGAAGAACTTCGAATACTGCCGCGACCGCCTCTCCGCCCTCTACTCCAATTTCAAAAGCGGAGCCGACTACATCCGCCTCGTGTTCCTGACAGGCGTCAGCCGGTTTGCACATCTCAATGTCTTCTCAGACCTCAATAACATCCAGGACATATCATTCGACGAGGATTTCGCCGATATATGCGGTATCACCGACAGCGAGCTGCGAGCCAACTTCCCCATTGGGATCGAGGCTCTGGCTGCTAAATACGGCATAGACCCGGAGCAGACCGTCGCAAGGCTCAAGACATATTACGACGGCTACAGATTCACGGAAAAAGAAACGTATGTCTACAATCCCTACTCCCTGCTGAATGTCATGCAGAAGAGGAAGTTCGACAAATATTGGATAGCCTCCGGCACTCCCACTCTACTCATGGAGGAGATGAAGCGCTTTGACGTAGACCTCCAGTCGCTGCTCAACACACGGTGCAGCAAGAGCGCGCTCTATGGGCTGGATCTCGACAGCGCGAGTCCCATCGCTCTCTTCTTCCAGACAGGCTACCTCACCGTCAAGGACTTCGATCCGGACACAGAGATCTACACGCTGGGCCTTCCCAATGAAGAGGTCGAAGCCGGTTTCCTCGAATATCTCCTCCCCCACTATCTCAACACCGGCGGCCAGGACACGCCGTTTCTTATCAGTGAATTCATCAATGAGTTCCGGGATGGGAATGTGGAAGGCTTCATGCGACGCCTGCAGAGCCTCTTCGCCTCCGTCAGCTACCGGATGCGGATGGATCAGGAAATTAATATCCACAACGGACTCCTGATGCTGATTCTGCTGTTGGGGCTCAAAGTACAGGCAGAATACTGCACTTCGGCCGGAAGAATCGACCTCTTCGTGGCCACCAACCGCTATTATTACATTATAGAGCTCAAGCTTGACGGCAAAGCTCAGACTGCTCTCGACCAGATCGACAGCCACGGCTACGCGCTGCCGTTCGCAGTATCCAGCAGGCAAGTCATCAAGATAGGAGCCAACTTCTCAACTAAGACACGCACTATCGAAGACTGGCTGGTGGAATACTGACGCGACACGGATATCAGACAGACAGAGGGCCTTGAAACGAACATTCAAGGCCCTCCGCATATCTGATTATGCCGCTACATTTACTTCTTTTTCTTTATCGACATGGCGAAGCCGCCGCCGGGAGCCATCCTGACGGGAACCATGTCCTTGTCGGTAAGGTCGAAACGGGTGATGATGTAGCTCTCCGGATTCCGGTCGCAGTCAGCGGTCACGCCGTCCATATAGAGTGTGGCCTCGTATGTGGCGCCGGGGTCGAGGAAGTCGCATTTCACTTCATAGTTTCTGGCCTCCTTGTCGGTGACGCCACCGACATACCAGTCGTCGCCACCCTTCTCCTTGCGGGCCGCCACTATATATTCCGCCGGCTCCGCGTCGAGATAGACGCTCTTGCTCCAGTCGACGGGCACATCCTTGATAAACTGGAAGGCATCGGCCTTCTCGGCGTAGTGCTCCGGAAGGTCGGCGGCCATCTGGAGCGGCGAATACATGGTGACGTACAGCGCGAGCTGATTGGCTATCGTAGCCCTCTTGTGCGCCGTGTTGCCCGGAGCGAAGGTACTCAGGTCCATCCTGAAGATGCCGGGAGTGAAATCCATCGGGCCACCTTTCAGGCGTGTGAAGGGAAGTATGGCCACGTGGCCCGGCTGCATGTTCTGGTATTCCGTGCCCATGGCGCTCTCGTTGCCGATCAGGTTGGGATACGTGCGGCACAGGCCGGTCGGGCGCACGGCCTCATGGGCGTTGACCATGATATGCCTGTCGGCCGCCTTCTCCACGCATTCGAGATAATGGCGCACGCTCTTCTGGTTGTAGTGGTTCTCACCGCGCGGCTGGAAATGACCGACGTATCCGCTCTTCACGGCGTTGTAGCCATACTGGTTCATCAGGTCATAGGCTTTGTCGATCCAGCGTTCGTAGTTCTTGAGCGACCCTGATGTCTCGTGATGCATCATCAGGCGCACGCCTTTGGAATGGGCGTAGTCGTTGAGCGCCTTGATGTCGAAATCCGGGTATGGTGTGATGAAGTCGAACACGAAATCCTTCTCCTTACCAAACCAGTCTTCCCAGCCGATGTTCCATCCCTCCACCAGCACCTGGTCGAAGCCGTTGTCGGCCGAGAAGTCGATATACCTTTTCACATTCTCGTTGTTGGCGCCATGGCGTCCGTGGGGCTTGGCCTTTGAATAGTCGAACGTGGCGAGGTCGAAATTCTCCGCGTCGCAATACGACCATGCGCTTTTCCCGGTAATCATCTCCCACCACACACCCATGTATTTCACGGGCTTGATCCAGTCGGTGTCGTTGAGCTTATTGGGCTCGTTGAGGTTGAGGATCAGATTTGAGGCCAAGATATCGGTGGCCCTGTCGGAGACCATCACCGCTCTCCAGGGAGTGGAGAACGGAAGCTTTATCTCCGCCTTGTTGCCGTTGATGTCGGGGGTCAGCCATGAGGTGAACGTGTAATTGGAGTCGTCGAGGTTCAGGTGCATTGCCGGGAAGTCTACGAGCGCCGCCTCATGGATGTTGACGTAGAGGCCGTCGTCGGTTTTCAGCATCAGCGATGTCTGCACTCCTGTGGGAGAGAATGTCTGCTGCGCCACATTCTCGGTGTTGACGCCGTTTTTCCCGCGGATCTCGCTAAGCCGGCTGCGGGTGTATTCATATTCCTGAGTGTCGTAGTCGCCGGGAATCCACCAGGCGGTCATGTCGCCGGGCATTGCGAACTGTGTGAGCTCGTCGGTGATCGTCAGATTCTTCAGATGCTGCTTCGGGAATATGTAGCGGAAGCCGATGCCGTCGTCGAAGACCCGGAACTCTATGTCGAGTCTCGTCCTGGCATTGCGGTTGTAGAGGCTCACGGTCATTCCGTTGTGCCAGTCGCGTATCGAATCGTTCTCACCCCATACCGGCGCCCACGAAGAGCGTTCGCTGCTGTAGTCGGTATGCTTCATGGTGAATCCCCGCTCGAACCCGTCGGTCTGGCTGGTCTTGAAGCCGAGCTCTGAATTCCTCACCACCGGCTTCCCCTTGTAGTCGACCGAATAGCATGGTGTGCCCTCGCTGTCCAGCTGAAATGTCAGCGTCACGTTACCGTCAGGGCACGGCTCTTTCATTTAAAAATGTCTTGTGCTTCCGAAAAGCCTGTTATTTTATAGCGGGGGAAGTCTGAATGGGGA
>CANQRV010000021.1 GCA_947626355.1 uncultured Muribaculaceae bacterium | reverse complement strand
ACCCGGCAGCGGAACGAGGAGCTCCGGCAGAAGGAAGCCGAGACCCGGCAGCGGAACGAGGAGCTCCGGCAGAAGGAAGCCGAGACCCGGCAGCGGAACGAGGAGCTCCGGCAGAAGGAGGCCGAGACCCGGCAGCGGAACGAGGAGCTCCGGCAGAAGGAGGCCGAGACCCGGCAGCGGAATAAGGAGCTCCAGGCCATGGAAGCCCGCACGAGGGAGGAACTCGAGGCGCTGAGAAATGAACTGCAGTCGGTAAGGAAAGAGTCGGCTCAGCTGGAGAAGACGCTTGCCGAAATGGATGACACCGATATAAGGACGACCCTCCAGTCGCTTGACAACCTCTATAAGGAGTTTATCTATGTGACCGGCCTGGACGGGAAAGTCGGTGATTCAAAATTCAATAGGATTGTCGAGAGTTTCAACAGGGAGATCGAGAAGATGCGCAATCCGGAATACATCGCCCGGATCCAGTCATGGCTCGACCCGCGCAACCGACATATCTTCTCTTCGCTGTGCCGTCTCTCCAAGCCTCCCAAGGAGCCGGTCATGAAGATGCTGACGTATATTCTGTTAGGCTTCTCTCCGCGCATCGTATCCCTGTTTTGCAACATAAAGGTCGACAACTACTACAACAAGTTGAGCCGCCTCAGGAAGGACGTCAGGGAGGAGGACTCCGGCCTCTACGACATCCTTGACACGCTCATCAAAGCCAACCCCTTCCACACCCCCTGATTCCCCCACCTCCTGACGCGATGCGTCTACCCGGCTTGTAGGGACGTGCCTCCGGCACGTTTCCCCGCCATCCCCGCCATCCCTACCCGATAGTAATGCTGCTGACACGCCGGCCATCGAAACATGCCGGAGGCATGTCCCTACATTCTATCCACACGTCACTCCTCACTCTTGACTCTTGACTCTTCACTCTTCACTCTTGGCGGCTCACTCCTCACTCTTGACTCTTGACTCTTGACTCTTCACTCTTGGCGGCTCCGCCGCCCTCGGAAACGCGTCGATCATCGACCCCGGCGTCGCGTTGACGATCTCCACCCCGCGCCCCGACGCCCACGCCCTGATATGGTGGTAGCTCCGGAAGGCTATCGTCAGGCTGTTGAGGATGTCGTGGAGATGGTAGCCCGCATACTCCGTGGCCACGCGCGCGTGCTCCCGGCTGTCGTCCTTGTAGAAATGCGGCTGTATGCTCACCACCCTGTTCTCCTCGTCTACGCCCAAGGTGCGGCTCCACGTGTGGTCGGCCCCCGCCAGATATATCCTCGTGAACCCCTCGCGGACAGCCGTCATGATTGCCGGAATCATCACGTTGCGCGGCCTCGGCATCCCGAGCCCCAGGTCGAAGAGGCGGTGGCTCACCGCCGGCAGTCCCTCCACCGGCGTCAGGTTGAAGAAGCGGAGCGTCACCTGCGGCGCCGCGCCCAGCAGCGTCGCGGCGTCGCGGCGCCGCGACGCCGGCACGAAGAGTGTCAGAGGCCACTCCACGCCCGCCAGATTGCGCCAGAGGCGCTCCACATTGGGGTCGCTCCCCGCATGGTCGAAGAAGTGGCCGTCGGCCAGGATATGGTAGGCCGGGCGCAGCCGGACGTATTCCGGAGTGTTGGCAGCGAAATTCACCGCCATCAGCGGGTGGGCGCGCAGCCAGTCGCCCTGCCGGTCGATGGTGTCGCGCAGCGACGGGCCGTTGCCCATGATGATGAGCTCGCCCGAGGCTTTGCCGCGGGGCGACGGGCGCCGCGACAGCAACGCCACCTTGCCGAGAGAGGCTAAGGAGGCCGCGGCCTCACCCAGTGTCTTCATGATTCCCATAGCTGATCCATTTAAGCGGAGTGGCCTTGCGCACGGCAAGGTGCGCAAGGCCACTCTCATGGTGTGGTTGTCGGCATCGTCACATCTTGCACTTGGCGGCGATGAAATGGCGGTTCATGCGGCCGATGTTGTAGAGCTTGATGTTCTTGGGGCATTCGGCGGCGCAGGCACCGGTGTTGGTGCAGTTGCCGAAGCCGAGCTCGTCCATCTTGGCCACCATGGCGCGCACGCGGCGGTCTTTCTCCACCTCTCCCTGGGGGAGCAGCGCCAGCTGGCTCACCTTCGCGGAGACGAAGAGCATGGCGGAGCCGTTCTTGCAGGCTGCCACGCAGGCGCCGCAGCCTATGCAGCTGGCGGAGTCCATGGCCTCGTCGGCGTTGACCTTCGAGATGGGTATGGCGTTGGCGTCCTGGGCGCCCCCGCAGTTGAAGCTCACGTAGCCACCGGCCTGCTGGATCTTGTCGAAGGCGTTGCGGTCTACCATCAGGTCTTTGATCACCGGGAAGGCGGCCGAGCGCCAGGGCTCTACCGTGATGGTGGAGCCGGGCTGGAAGCGGCGCATGTAGAGCTGGCAGGTGGTGGCTCCCGTGGCCGGCCCGTGGGGGTGGCCGTTGATGTAGAGCGAGCACATGCCGCAGATGCCCTCGCGGCAGTCGTGGTCAAACACGATCGGCTCCTCGCCCTTCTCGATCAGGGTCTCGTTGAGGATGTCGAGGGTCTCGAGAAATGAGGTGTCGGGAGTGGTCTCCACATCGGTGTAGGTGACAAACCCTCCTTTTTCTCTCGGTCCGGCCTGACGCCACACCTTGAGATTGACTTTCATTATATTATCTTCCATGATAGATATCTTCAGAATTACGATTTATAGTTACGGGTCTGCACCTTGATTGCCTCGTAGTGGAGGTCTTCCTTGATGAGCTCGGGCGCCTTGTCGGGTCCCTGGTAGTCCCAGCAGGCCACGTAGAAGTAGTTGGCGTCGTCGCGCTTGGCCTCGCCCTCGGCTGTCTGGTATTCGGTGCGGAAGTGGCCGCCGCAGCTCTCGTTGCGGTTGAGCGCGTCGTAGGCCACGAGCTCGCCCATGGTGATGAAGTCGTTGAGGCGGAACGCCTTGTCGAGCTCCACGTTCATGCCGTCCTGGGTGCCGGGGATGTAGAGGTTGGTGTCGAATTCCTTGCGGATGCGTTTGAACTCCTCGAGGGCCTTCTCCAGGCCCTCCTTGTCGCGGGCCATGCCCACGTATTCCCACATGATGTGGCCCAGCTCCTTGTGGATGGTGTCTACCGAGAGCTTGCCCTTGATGTTCATCAGCCTGTCCATCTTGGCCTTGCACTCGGCCTCGGCTGCGTCAAACTCGGGGAGGTCGGTGCGGAAACGGGGCACCGTGATCTGGTCGCTCAGATAGTTCTGGATGGTGTAGGGGAGCACGAAGTATCCGTCGGCGAGGCCCTGCATGAGGGCCGACGCGCCGAGGCGGTTGGCGCCGTGGTCGGAGAAGTTGCACTCGCCGATGGCGAAGAGGCCCTTGACTGAGGTCTGCAGCTCGTAGTCCACCCAGATGCCGCCCATCGTGTAGTGGATGGCGGGATAGATCATCATCGGGTTGTAGTAGTTGACGCCGTCGACCGTGCAGGCGAGCTCGCCGGGGTTGACGTCGGTGATCTCCTCATACATGTCGAAGAGGTTGCCGTAGCGCTGGCGCACCACGTCGATGCCAAGGCGGTTGATGGCCTCGGAGAAGTCGAGGAAGACGGCCAGGCCCGTGTTGTTGACGCCGAAGCCGGCGTCGCAGCGCTCCTTGGCGGCACGCGAGGCTACGTCGCGGGGCACGAGGTTGCCGAAGGCCGGGTAGCGGCGCTCCAGATAGTAGTCGCGGTCGCCCTCCGGGATGTCGGAGCCCTTGATCTGCCCCTTCTGGAGCTTCACGGCGTCTTCAAGCTTCTTCGGCACCCAGATGCGGCCGTCGTTGCGCAGCGACTCCGACATGAGCGTCAGCTTCGACTGCTTGTCGCCGTGCACCGGGATACAGGTCGGGTGGATCTGCACGAAGGCCGGGTTGGCGAAATAGGCCCCCTTGCGGTAGCAGGCCATAGCCGCCGAGCAGTTGCAGCCCATGGCGTTGGTGGAGAGGAAGTAGGTGTTGCCGTAGCCGCCGGTGGCGATCACCACGGCGTGGGCGGCGAAGCGCTCGAACTGGCCTGTCACCAGGTTCTTGGCGATGATGCCGCGTGCGCGGGGCACTCCGTTCTCGTCCTTGACCAGCACCACGTCGTGCATCTCGTAGCGGTTGAAGCTCTTCACCTTGCCGAGCTGGATCTGGCGGTTGAGCGAGGAGTAGGCGCCCAGCAGGAGCTGCTGGCCGGTCTGGCCCTTGGCGTAGAACGTGCGGCTCACCTGGGCGCCGCCAAACGAGCGGTTGGCCAGCAGGCCGCCGTATTCGCGGGCGAACGGCACGCCCTGGGCCACACACTGGTCGATGATATTGTTCGACACCTCGGCCAGACGGTAGACGTTGGCCTCGCGGGCGCGGTAGTCGCCTCCCTTCACGGTGTCGTAGAAGAGTCGGTAGATGGAGTCGCCGTCGTTCTGATAGTTCTTGGCGGCGTTGATGCCACCCTGCGCGGCGATGGAGTGGGCACGTCGGGGTGAATCCTGTATGCAGAAGTTGAGCACGTTGAAGCCCATCTCGGCAAGGGTGGAGGCGGCGGAGGCGCCGGCCAGGCCCGTGCCCACCACGATCACGTCGAGCTTACGCTTGTTGGCGGGGTTCACAAGCTTCTGGTGTGCTTTGTAGTTGGTCCATTTCTCTGCGACCGGACCCTCCGGGATCTTGGAATCTGCCGGATTCATTACTTTGATATTTTCTTTTGACAATTCCATATCGCGGGTTATTTAGTGGGGTTTGCAACATTGGCGGGCTCCATCTCCAGAGGCTCCGGAGCTGCCACTTCGAGATAATCGAACAGGGCCACCGCGCGCTCCAGTGTGGCCACGCGTGCGGGATATTCGGGATCGTTGGCGAAATAGGTGGCGGCCTCGGGATTCTTCAGCTGGCTGTAGGTGCCGCGCACCATCTGCTCGGCCTGGTCGTAGGGCGCCATGCCGATGGCCTGGGCGGCGTCGGGGCCGAAGTCCTTCTCAAACATCGGGGCGAGCATCTCCTTATACTGGAGGCGAAGCACGGGATCCGTCTTGTAGTAGTCCTCATGGGCCCTCACCGTGAAGACGATGGCCTGGGCGATGAAGAGCACCACCACTACCGAGGCCCACCAGCAGCCGATCGTGCGCAGGCGGGGAATCCAGCGGGTGTTGTCCCAGCCGATCGACTGGAACATCGACCAGAAGCCGTGGTTGAAGTGAAACCAGAGGGCGATGAAGCCGATGATGTAGACTATCGGGGTCCACACCAGGGAGAACGCCTCCTGAAGGAAGAGCGTGCCGGCGGCCGGCGGTATCACGTCATGGACGCCGCGGATCTCCTGAAGCTGCATTTTGGCCCAGAACTGGATCAGGTGCACCACCAGGAAGGCGAGGATCACTACGCCGAGCACGAACATGTTCTGGCTCGACCATTCTACGGTCTTCGGACGCTTCGACACAAGGTAGCGGTCGTTGCCGCGGGCCCTGCGGTTCTGAAGGGTCAGCATCACCGCATAGATGATGTGGATGATAAACAGGATAGCCAGGATCGCCGACGCTCCGAGAGCATACCAGTTGGCCCCTAAGAACTCGCAAACCGAGTTGTAGGCCGCCGGCCAGCAGATGGCTACTGCGTTCATCAAACAGTGAAAGGTTACGAATAGGACGAGGCATGCGCCCGTCAGGGCCATGACGAACTTACGTCCTACGGATGAGCTTGATAACCACATAGCAGTTCTGTATTAGATATATTTTTTAGAGTTTTTATTAATTGCAAAATTATCATAATTTGCCGATAAAGCAAAATATAATCCCAAAATAAAGAAAATATTCCTTATTTTTCCAGCGAGCCGGCGATGGCGGCCGCCACCCGCTCCACTTCGGCGTCTCCCACCCACGGGCCTGCCGGAAGACACAGGCCGCGCGAGAAGAGCGATTCCGACACGCCGTTGACGTAGGACGGACACCCCGCGAACACCGGCTGCAGATGCATCGGCTTCCACAGCGGCCGCGACTCGATGCCCTCGGCGGCGAGCCGCCGGCGCATCGCCTCAACGTTGGCGCCGGGCGTCGCCACATTCCCCGCCGGCCACTCCACCTCTCCCTCTCCCTTCACGCGCAGCCGCGTGTCGAGAAGGATGGTGCAGAGCCAGAAGTTGCTGTCGAAGGCCGGGCCCGGATTCTCATGGAGGGTGATTCCCTCCACGCCGGCGAGAAGCTCCCGGTAGAGCGCCTGCACGTGGCGGTGGTGGGCGATGTGCTCTTCGACGGCCGTGAGCTGGCCGCGCCCTATCGCCGCCGAGATGTTGCTCAGACGGTAGTTGTAGCCGATCTCCTCATGCTGGTAGAAGGGCCAGTCCTCGCGGGCCTGCGTGGCCAGGAAGAGGGCCCTCCTGCGGCTCTCCGCGTCGGGGCATATGAGCGCCCCGCCGCCGGAGGTGGTGATCATCTTGTTGCCGTTGAACGACAGCGCGCCGTATCTTCCCAGAGTGCCGAGCCGGCGGCCGCCGTAGCTGCTGCCGAGACCCTCGGCGGCGTCTTCCATCACCGGAATGCCGTGGCGCTCCGCCACCTCCAGGATCTCCGCCATGCGCGGCGGCATCCCGTAGAGGCTCACGGGAACTATCGCCTTCGGCCTGCGCCCCGTCTTCGCCTCGCGGTCGAGGATGGCGCGCTCCAGAAGCGCGGGGTCCATGTTCCACGTCTCCTCCTCCGAGTCGACAAACACGGGCGTGGCGCCCAGATAGCGCACCGGGTTGGCCGAGGCACTGAAGGTCATCGACTGCACGACCACCTCGTCGCCGGCCTTCACGCCGCAGCCCTCGAGGCCGAGGTGGATGGCCGCCGTGCCCGACGAGAGTGCCACGACCCTGTCGCCATCCACTCCGAGAAAGCCGGCGAGCTCACGCTCGAAGGCGTCGACGTCGGGGCCCAGCGGTACGACCCAGCTCCCCTCCATCGCCTTCTCTATGTATTCCAGCTCCCGCCCGCTGAGATGGGGCATGCAGAGCAATATCCGTTGTCGAGTCATATACTTGCCGTTAGGCCGCCGGCCATCATCCGATCTTATAATAGGTGAAGCCGTGCTCGGCCATGTATTCAGGGTCGTAGACGTTGCGCCCGTCGATGATCACTTTCCGCGCCATGGTGCGGGCGAGCACCGGCAGGGAGGGCATGCGAAACTGGTTCCACTCCGTCACGAGCATCAGCGCGTCGGCGTCGACCGCCGCGTCATACATGTCGCCGGCATAGCTCACCCGGTCGCCGATGCGCCGGCGGCACTCGTCCATGGCGATCGGGTCGAAGACCCTCACCGTGGCGCCCGCCTCCAGCAGCATGTCGATGAGCACCAGCGCCGGAGCCTCGCGCATGTCGTCGGTCTCCGGCTTGAAGGCCAGGCCCCACACCGCCACCTTCTTCCCTTTCAGGTCGCCCCCGTAGTGGCGGCTCAGCTTATGGAAGAGCACGCGCTTCTGGTCTTCGTTGACCTCCTCCACCGCCTTCAGCACACGCATCGCGTAGCCGTGCTTCTCCGCCGTGCGGATCAGCGCCTTCACGTCCTTGGGGAAACAGGAGCCCCCGTAGCCGCAGCCGGCATAGAGGAATTTCTTGCCGATTCGGAGGTCGGCCCCGATCCCCTTGCGCACCATGTTGACGTCGGCCCCCACGATCTCGCAGAGGTTGGCGATGTCGTTCATGAACGATATGCGGGTGGCCAGCATCGAGTTGGCCGCGTATTTGATCATCTCGGCCGACGGGATGTCGGTGAAGATCATCCGCTCGCCGCTGAGCATGAATGGCTTGTAGAGGCGACGCATGATCTGGCGCGCCCGCTCGCTGTCGGTGCCCACCACCACGCGGTCGGGAGCCATGAAGTCCTTGATGGCGGCCCCCTCCTTGAGGAATTCGGGATTGCTCGCCACGTCGAAGGGCACGTCGGCCCCGCGGGCCTTCAGCTCCTCGCGCACCACCTCGGCCACCTTCCCCGCAGTGCCCACGGGCACCGTCGACTTGGTCACCAGCACGGCGTAATGGTTGATGTGGCGTCCGAAGGTGCGCGCCACGTCGAGCACGTAGTGGAGGTCGGCCGAGCCGTCCTCGTCGGGCGGCGTCCCCACCGCGGAGAACACTATCCCCACTCCGGGGAGCACCTCCGCCAGGTCGGTGGTGAAATGGAGGCGCCGCGCCTCAACGTTGCGCCTCACGATCTCGTCGAGCCCGGGCTCGTAGATCGGGATGTCGCCGGCGCGCAGCCGCCCGATCTTCCCGGCGTCGATATCCACACACGTCACGTCGATCCCCATCTCGGCGAAACACGCTCCCGAGACGAGACCGACGTAGCCTGTGCCTACTATTGCTATCTTCATTAATTACTCCTCAGGTTCCTTCATGTTGTGGAACACGTTCTGCACGTCTTCGTCATCCTCGAATTTCTCCAGGAGCTTCTCGATGGCCTCGCGCTGCTCGGCCGTCACCTCCTTGTAGTCGGTGGGGATGCGCTCGAACTCGGCCGAGAGGATCTCCACGCCGTTCTCCTCGAGGAATTTCTGGATGTTGGCAAACTGGTCGAAGGCGCCGTAGATGAGCCATTCCTCCTCCTCGGCCTCCAGCTCCGCCTCGAAGTCCATCAGCGCCAGCTCGAAGTCTTCGGCGGGCATGGCCTCGGAGGGCTTCACGTGGAAGACGCTCTTGTGGTCGAAGAGGAAGGAGAGGGAGCCCTGGGTGCCCAGCGAGCCGCCGTGCTTGTTGAAGTAGGAGCGCACGTTGGCCACTGTGCGCTGGTTGTTGTCGGTGGCTGTCTCCACCACGATGGCGATGCCGTGGGGGCCGTAGCCCTCGTAGACGATCTCCTTGTAGTCGCCGGCATCCTTGTCGGTGGCCTTCTTGATGGCCCTTTCCACTGTGTCCTTAGGCATGTTGGCGGCCTTGGCGTTCTGCATGAGCACACGGAGACGCGGATTCATGTCGGGATCCGGACCGCCTGCCTTGGCGGCGATGGTGATCTCTTTTCCTATGCGTGTGAAGGTGCGGCTCATGTTGCCCCAGCGCTTCAGCTTTCGCGCTTTGCGATATTCAAATGCTCTTCCCATGGGGGGTTGTTGTTGTTATTGTTGTGTTGGTTGGTTATGCTGATGTCTCTCTGCGGCGGGGCTCACCTCAGGGTGGCGCCCGCCGCTGTCAGTGATTTGGTGATCTTCTCCATCACTGCGTCGATCTGGCGGTCGGTCAGGGTCTTCTCGTCGTCCTGCAGGGTGATGGCGATGGCGTAGCTCTTTTTGCCGGCCGGCAGGCGGTCGCCCTCGTAGACGTCGAAGAGGCTGACGTCCTTGAGAAGCTTGCGCTCCGCCTTCCTCACCGTCTCCACGATGCTCGCGAAGCTGACGTTGCGGTCGATGAGAAGCGCCAGGTCGCGGCGCACGGGCTGCGTCTTGGGCAGCGGCGCGTGGGTCACGCTGCGGCCGGCGGCCATCCCCACGAGGGCCTTCCACGCCAGCGAGGCGTAGACCACCGGCTGCCCGATGCCGAAGCGCTTCAGGAGCTGGCCGCGCAGTATGCCCAGGCGGCAGAGTTCCCTGCCGTTGCGGTGGCGAAGGATGAGGCGCGCCGAGTAGATGCCGTCATTGTCCTGCTCTTCGGTGAGCTCCCTGGGCTCGATGCCTAAGCGGCGGAGTATGCCGTAGACCACGCCCTTGAGGTCGAAGACGGTGGCCTCGGCGCTGCGGCTGTTCCAGGAGGGGAGCGTGAAGTCGCCGGTGAGCCAGATGCCCAGCTCCATGGTCTCGTGGTAGGGGGCCAGCGGATGCCCGGCGGTCGACTCCTTGGAGGGGTCGCGCCAGTAGACGTTGCCGAACTCATAGAAGCGCAGCGAGCCGGCCTTGCGGTTGATGTTGTGGGCTATCGACTCGAGGCCTCCGTAGAGGAGGGTGCGCCGCATCACGGAGAGGTCGTTGCTCAGCGGGTTGAGGAGCTGCACGCAGCTCTCCAGCGGCATCTCGGCGTTGTCTTCATAATATGAGAGGGCCGACAGGGAGTTGTTGAGTATCTCCATGAATCCCTCGCCCGTGAGGCGGTTGCTGATTTCCTGCTGCAGCTCGTAGTCGAGGTCGGTGAGGCCGCGCGTCGAGAGGTTGGCGTGCATCTCCGTGCCGAATTCCACGTTGTTGTAGCCGTAGACGCGGAGTATCTCCTCCACCACGTCGCAGGGACGTGTCACGTCGACGCGGTAGGGGGGCACCGTGAGCTCCACCACATCGGGGTCGGCCGTGGCCTTCACCTCGATGTCGAGGGCGCGCAGTATCGCCGTGATGAGCTCGCGGGGCAGCTCCTTGCCGATGAGCGAGTCGCAGTCGCGGAAGGAGAACGGGAAGCCGGCGTGGGCCACCGGCTCGGGATAGATGTCGACGACATCGCCACATACCTCACCGCCGGCGAGCTCCCGGATCAGGCAGGCGGCCAGCTTCGCGGCGTAGACGGTGATCTCGGGGTCGGTGCCGCGCTCGTAGCGGAAGGAGGCGTCGGTGCTCAGCCCGTGGCGGCGCGCCGTGCGGCGCACGCGGGTGGGGTTGAAGCAGGCGCTCTCGATGAAGACGGCCTTCGTGGCCTCCGTCACTCCCGAGTCGAGGCCGCCGAAGACGCCGGCGATACACATCGGCTTATCGGCGTCGCAGATCATCAGGTCGCTCTCGTGGAGCGTGCGCTCCACGCCGTCGAGGGTAGTGAAGCGGGTGCCTGCCGGGCAGGTGCGCACCACGATCTCCTCCCCGGCCACCTTGCCGAGGTCGAAGCAGTGGAGGGGCTGCCCGAGGCCGAGCAGTATGTAGTTGGTGATGTCCACTATGTTGTTGATGGGACGCTGGCCGACGGCCAGCAGCAGGTTGCGGAGCCATTCGGGCGACTCCTTCACCTCCACGCCCCTGACGGTGACGCCGCTGTAGCGCGGGCAACCCTGGCGGTCTTCCACCCTCACGCGGGCGCCGCCGTCGGCGCGGTCGACACGGAAGGCGGAGGCGTCGGGCAGCGAGATCCCGCCGCCGCAGTCGGGCTCCATGCCCTGCGTCGCCATGCAGGCGGCACGCGCCTTGAGGTCGCGCGCCACGCCGTAGTGGCTCGCGGCGTCGACCCTGTTGGGAGTCAGCTCCACCTCCAGGCGGTAGTCGCTCTCCACGTTGAAATACTCGGCGGCCGGGGTGCCCGGCGCTATACCGTCGGGAAGCACCATGATGCCGTCGTGCGACGCGCCCAGTCCGAGCTCGTCTTCCGCGCATATCATGCCCGACGACTCCACGCCGCGGATCTTCGATTTCTTGATGCGCACGGCCTGGTCGCCGTCGTAGAGGGTGGTGCCGAGAGTGGCCACCACCACTGTCTGGCCGGCCGCCACGTTGGGAGCGCCGCAGACGATGGTCGCCGGCTCCCCGGAGCCGAGGTCGACGGTGGTGATATGAAGATGGTCGGAGTTGGGATGGGGCTCGCAGGTGAGCACTTTCCCGATCACCACGCCGCGAAGGCCGCCGCGTATGCTCTCCACCTCCTCGATCTGGTCGCATTCAAGTCCCATCGAGGTCAGGGCCGCCGTCAGCCCGCGGGGCGTCAGGCTCGTATCGATGTAGCGTTTGAGCCACTTATAGGAAATATTCATAAGAGGATATATGTCATGGCCGACAGGCTGTGGGAGGCCGCGGGCGGTCTCTCACGGCCTGTCTGCCCGTAATGGGTGCAAAATTAACAAAATAACATGAATCTGCCAAAAATCATGCCCCGTAGCCCGCTTTTTTATATCCGGGCGCCCGGACTTCGTTTTTATTGCCTAACTTTGCATTCCCTTATCGTTTTCCACGTTATGATCACGCTTCAGCAATTCAACGAATACATCGCCGGCGGACGCGCCCTCGACACCCCCGGCATCTACCGCTTCATGGACGCCATGAGCGAGGAGGCGCGCCGCATCACTTTCCGCCTCAATTCCGCCTATCACTCCCAGGAGGAGGTAATCGCCATGCTCTCGGAGCTCACCGGCTCCGAGGTGCATCCCTCCGTGAAGGTCTTTCCTCCCCTCTATTCCGATTTCGGCAAGAACCTGCGCATAGGGCGCGGAGTCTTCATCAACGCCTGCTGCCAGTTTCAGGACCACGGCGGCGTCACCATCGGCGACTGCTCGCAGATAGGCCACAACGTGGTCTTCGCCACCCTCAACCATTTCCTCGAGCCCGAGCGGCGCCGCTTCACCCACGCCGCGCCCATCACGATAGGGCGCGGCGTATGGATCGGCTCCAACGCCACCATCCTTCAGGGCGTCACCATCGGCGACAACGCCGTGGTGGCGGCCGGAGCGGTGGTGACCCGCGACGTCCCGCCCGACACCGTGGTGGGCGGCGTCCCCGCCAAGGTCATCCGGCACATTTAGAGCGGGGGACAGGTGGCCACGTAGACGTAATACACCAGCACCGCGAACACAGTGCCCAGCAGCGGCCCGGCCACCGGCACCCAGCAGTATTTCCACTGGCTGCTCCCTTTCCCCTTGATCGGGAGCAGATGGTGGGCGAGGCGCGGCCCGAGGTCCCTGGCAGGATTGATGGCGTAGCCTGTGGTGCCCCCCAGCGCCATGCCGATCACCACCACCAGCAGCGCCACCGGGAGAGCCCCGATGGAGCCCAGACCGTATTGCGCCGCGTTGGGCTTCTCCGACAGAAACAGAATCACGAGGATCAGCACGAAGGTGCCGATGGTCTCCGACAGGAAGTTGCGTTTATAGTTCCTGATGGCCGGCACCGTGGCGAAGACGCCGAGCTTGGTCGTGGTGTCGTCGGTGATGTCGAAATGGTCCTTGTAGAACCAGTAGACCGTGGCGCCCCCCAGGAACGCGCCGACAAACTGCGACAGGATGTAGGGCACCACCATGGCCCAGCTGAATTTTCCGGCCAGGGCAAGTCCGACAGTCACCGCCGGATTGAGGTGGGCGCCCGTGTAGGGGCCGGCTATGAACACGCCGCACATCACGGCGAGGCCCCACGCGAGGGTGACCACCACCCAGCCTCCGCCTTCTCCTTTCGACTTCCTCAGCGTGGTGCAGGCCACTACGCCGCATCCCAGCAGGATCATGACGTAGGTGCCGAGGAATTCAAAGAAACACTGGAGGAATACGGGAATCTCAAGCTCTTCCATAATATCTGCGGGTTAAGGTGTCACTTCGTTTTTCCGGTGAGGTCGCGGGCCACGGCGGCATGCCATCCCTCAAGCTCGCGGGCCACTCTGGCGTCGTCGCCCGTCGGGGTGAATTTCCTCTCCACCTGCCACTGTGCCTTGATCTCCGGGATGTCGGCCCAGTAGCCCACGCCGAGCCCGGCGAGATAGGCGGCGCCCAGGGCCGTGGTCTCCGTGATCTGCGGGCGGAGCACCTCCGTGTCGAGGATGTCGCTCTGAAACTGCATCAGCAGGTTGTTGCGCGAGGCTCCGCCGTCCACCTTCAGGTTGGCGATCCGCAGCCCCGAGTCGTTCTCCATGGCTTTCACGATGTCATACACCTGATAGGCGATTCCCTCCAGGGCGGCCCGCGCTATGTGGGCCGTGGTGGTGCCGCGCGATATGCCCGAGATGATGCCGCGCGCATACTGGTCCCAGTAGGGGGCGCCCAGGCCGGTGAGCGCCGGCACGAAATAGACGCCGTCGGTGTCGGGCACCGAGGCCGCGAGCGCCTCCACGTCTCCTGAGCCCGCTATGCAGTGAAGCCCGTCGCGGAGCCACTGCACCACCGAGCCCCCCACGAAGATCGACCCCTCCAGGGCGTAGCTGACGGTGTCGCCGATCTTCCACGCGATGGTGGTCAGCAGGCGCGTCTTCGAGAGGATGGGGCGGTCGCCCGAGTTCATCAGCAGGAAGCAGCCGGTGCCGTAGGTGTTCTTCACCGCTCCCGGCTCCACACACATCTGGCCGAAGAGCGCCGCCTGCTGGTCGCCGGCGATGCCCGCGATGGGTATCTCGTGGGCGAAGATGGTGGTAGTGGTGCGCGCCACCTCTCCGCTGCTCGCCCTCACCTCCGGCATCATCGACTCCGGGATGTCGAAGAGCTTCAGCAGGTCTTTGTCCCATTCCAGGGTGTGGATGTTGAAGAGCATGGTCCGCGAGGCGTTGGTCACGTCGGTGACATGCACGTGATGGCGTGTCAGGCACGACACCAGCCAGCTGTCGACCGTGCCGAAGCGCAGCTTCCCCTCCTCGGCGCGACGCCGGGCCCCGGCCACGTTGTCGAGGATCCATTTGATTTTCGTGGCGCTGAAGTAGGCGTCGATCACGAGCCCCGTCTTCTCCCTTATCATCTCGCCGTACCCCTCCTCGCGGAGGCGGTCGCAGTATTCCGAGGTGCGGCGGTCCTGCCACACGATGCCGTTGTAGATCGGCTCCCCGGTGTCGGCGTCCCACACGATGGTGGTCTCGCGCTGGTTGGTGATGCCGATGGCGGCGATGTCGTGGCCGTTGATGCCGATCTGCGAGATGGCCTCGGCCACCACCGACGCCTGCGAGCCCCAGATCTGGTGGGGGTCGTGCTCCACCCATCCGGAGTGCGGGAAAATCTGCGGAAATTCATGCTGCGCCATGCTGCATATGTTGCCCTCATGGTCAAACACTATGGCGCGGCTGCTGCTTGTGCCCTGGTCGAGCGATAGAATGTACTGGTCCATATTCGTTGAGTCTTTCATTGTTTTTCATTTTGTAGTCTCACTCCACGGCCGGGATTGCGGCCACTCCGTTGAGCTCGCGTGTCTTCGCGATGTCGAGCGCCGCGGCGAGCACGGAGACCGGATTCTCGACCGGCACGCCGGTCGACATCTCGATCTGCCACTTGCAGGTCTCGCAGTCGCAGGCCACGAAGTCGCATCCGCTCTCCCTGATCTGGCGGAAGAGGGGCTCGCCGATGGCCTGCGAGTAGTCGTAATACTCCTTCTTGAAGCCGTAGGTGCCGGCGATGCCGCAGCAGTGGGAGTCGAGGGGGATGAACTCGAGCCCCGGAATCATCTTCAGAAGCGACGTGGAGTAGATGGTCCATCCGAGCTTCTCCATGTGGCAGGGCACGTGGTAGGCCACCCTCTTCCGGTAGTCGGGACGGAACGCCACCTTCGCCTTCCCCTCGTCGATCAGGCGGTAGATGAGGCGCGTGGCCAGCATGATGTGGTCGCGCACGTCGTGGTTGTCGACGCGGAGCACGTGGGGATACTCGTCGCGCAGGGTGAAGCAGCATGTGGAGCTTGTGGCCACCGTCTCGTCGCCCCGCGCCGTCGCCTCCCGGATGGCCTTCATGTTGGTGTGGGCGTCGCGCGTGGCCTCGTCGACGCAGCGGTTGGCGATCTTCGCCACTCCGCAGCATTTCTCTCCGTCAAGCAGATGCACTCCCACGCCCAGGGCGTTGAGCACCTTCACCAGGTCTTTCCCCAGCTGGGGATAGTTGTAGTTGACGTAGCAGCCGTGGAAGTATGACACGGTGTGGGGATAGCTGTCCTGGCTGGCGGCCGCGTGGCGCCCAAACCAGCTCTCGAAGCGCTGCGAGGCGTAGCGCGGGAAGGTGCGCCGGTCGTCGATCTTCATCGTCCTGTCGAGCAGATACTTCACAGGCCTGAGGCCGAGTGTGAAGTTGACCAGCGGCGCCATGCGCGTGGCCATGTTGCCCATGAAGTCGGTGTTGGCGAGCATCGTGTCGCGCAGCGACGGCTTCCCCTTGGCGTATTTGATGCGCGCCGACTGGATGATGTCGCCGATCTTCACGTTGTTGGGGCAGGCCACCTCGCAGCGCTTGCAGTTGAGGCAGTATTTGAGCGCCTCGTCGTAGAAGACCGGCTTCTTGAGGCGGTAGCGCTCTCCGTCGGGGCCGGCCTGCTTGGGCCCGGGGTAGTCGGGATTGACGGCCGTCACCGGGCAGTAGACCGTGCATATGGTGCATTTGATACACGACTCGAAGTTGTTGTCGCTTATGTTCTGTTGCTGGAGTGTCATCATAAGGCGCTGGTGATTTTGTCGGCCGCGTGGAGCGCCGTGGCCAGGGTGATGCCGGCTCCCGAGCCCTCCTTCAGGGCGTTGAAGCCCGCGAGGAGCGCTCCTGTGGCATATAGGTTCTCGATGGTCTCTCCTTTGATGGCCGGCCGGAAGCCGGCGTCGGTGGTCACGCCGTAGCCCATGTAGGGCTGCGCGGCGTAGAAGTCCTTGTCATACCATTTCTCCCTCCCCTCCGGAGCGTAGAGGTCGAGGCCTAAGGCCGGCTCGTGGATGCTCTCCAGAGTGGCCACCAGGCCGTGGCCGAAGAAGCTCCCCGTGGAGATCACGAAGCTGTCGGCCTCCAGCGGCATGTCGCCGAAGTTGGTGGTGAAGACGCGGCGCAGGCGGTGGCGCTCACGCTCACCCTTCACCACGGTGTCGCCCGGCATGAAGGTGCCTCCCAGACGGATGAAATAGTCGCGCAGAGCGAGCTGGCACCTCACGCCCGGCACGGAGGCCGGGGTCGTGGCCACGAAATAGACCGGACGCTCCACCTGCGAGCGCAGACGCCTCACCGGCCCGTCGCTGAACATCCCCAGCACGGCGGGCATGATCACGGCGTCGGTCCCCTTCGAGGCGTCGTTGACGGCTTTGGCCAGACGGTCGACCGCTGCGTCGGTGAGGAAGCGCGATATGTTGGTGGCCCGCATCTCGGTCGTGCTCTTGCGCAGGATGTCGAGCTCCGGGATGTTGACGTCGGCCGTCACCGTCCTGGCGCCGTGCTCCCCGAGCCCGTAGGCCTGAAAGCGCGGGTAGAAGTCGAGGTAGGAGAGTATGTTGACTATGGCGTATCTCTTTCCTTTCAGCTCTTCGGGGTCGGAGAGCATGAAGTAGTCGTCGAGCGTGAGCCACGCCGGCTTGAGGAAGCCGAGCGGCGTGAGCCGGTAGTGGTTGCGCTCCAGGCTTCCCGCCACATTGATGCCTGCTTCGGCGAGCAGCGGCGCCACGCGCGAGAGCAGCGCGGCCGTGCGCTCCGCTCCCAGTTTCCGGTAGGGGTGTTGCCCGCTCAGGGAGTCGACGAGGGAGAGCGGACGGTCGATGACCTCCCGGTCTCCTTTCCTGCAGAGGAGCTCGAAGGAGCCCGACCAGAAATGCAGGGCGCTCTGTCCGGCCGAGATGATGGCGGTCTTGCGTCCGCTCTTCTGGCAGCAGATGCCGCTCACGAGGCCGCTGAGTCCTCCTCCTATGATGATTGTGTCGTATTTCATGTCGGTGTCTTTTTATTCGGTAAAAGGTGTGGTCAGCTGTTCATCTCCTCCTCGTGGCGCGGGGGCTCCTTCTCGAGGCCGCATACTCCCTGGTAGAGCCAGGAGGTGAACTGCGCCTCCACCAGCGTTTCCCCCCAGCACACGGGATACATGCCGTGCCATCGCTCGGCCATGAAGCTGGCGAGGTCGTCGAGGGCGCGCTTCGTGCATTTGTGGTGGCGCTCGAGGATGCCGGCGCCGCGGCAGGCGCAGAGCTCACCCTGGCATGTGCCCATGCCGAGGCGCGTGCGGCGCCGCAGGTTGATGAGGTTGTTGACGTGGAGCTCCTCGATGGCGTAGTTGCATTCGGCCACGCTCACCTGCTCACACTCACACACAAGGGCGTCGTCGGCGTCGTTGCCGGCGGCTATCTTTCCCGTCCAGCTGCCGTGGCGACCCTCGGCTGCCTTCATCTCCGTGCTCAGCTCTATGATGTGGGCCTTGCGCTCCTCGTCGCGGGCGTCGGGCTCCGAGCCCGGCAGCGGCACCTCGGCCGTGCGGCAGGGACGGTCGACGCCCAGCTTGCGGCAGGCCATGTCGGTGGCGTCCTGGGCCATAAGCCTGTAGGTCATCAGCTTGCCTCCCGTGATGGTGATGAAGCCGGAGAGCCCGTCGCGCGTCTCGTGGTCGAGACATACGATGCCGCGGCTGATGCTGCGCCCGCTGGGGTCGTGGTCGGAGGCCACCAGCGGCCTCACCCCGGCGTAGGCGCGGAGCACACGCGTCCACGCCAGCATCGGCGAGAGCTTCACCCCCTCGCGCAGCAGCAGGTCGACTTCCCCGGTGGTGACCTCCATGCGGTCGATCTCGTCGAAGGGGATGCGCGTCGAGGTCGTGCCGATCACCGAGATGGTGTCGCCCGGCACGAGGATGTCGGCGTCGCCCGGCTTGCGGCAGCGGTTGAGCACCATGTGGTTGACCCTGTGGCCGAAGATCAGCAGCGACCCCTTGGCCGGATACATGGCGATCTTAACGCCGGCAAGCTCGGCCACGTGATGGCCCCAGATGCCGCAGGCGTTGATCACCACCTTGCCGTAGACTGTCGACCTCTCGCCGTTGCGTCGGCTCTTAAGCTCCACGCCGCAGATGCGGGTGCCGTCTTTCACGAAGCCCGTCACCTCGTGGTAGGTCAGCACGTCGGCGCCGTTGAGCTGCGCCGCCAGCACGTTGGCCGTCACCAGCCGGAAGGGGTCGATGGAGCCGTCGGGCACTTTCACCGCCCCGATGATGTCGGGGTTGACGGCCGGCTCCAGGCGGATGGCCTCCGCCGGCTCCAGCAGCTCGGCGTCGATGCCCGCGCGCCGGCAGTCGTCGACGAAGGCGTTCTGGTAGTCGAGGCCGTCTTCCGGCAGCGTCACGAAGAGGCCTCTGGTCTCCTCCACGCAGTGGCGCGCCACGCGCTTCAATATTATGTTCTCCCTGATGCACTCGGCCGCCGACTCGGGGTCGGTGTGCGCGTAGCGGGCTCCGCTGTGGAGCAGCCCGTGGTTGCGTCCCGAGGCTCCCGCCGTGAAGTCGAGGCGCTCGATGAGGATGGTGCTCAGGCCGCGCATGGCGCAGTCGCGGGCAGTGCCGGCGCCTGTGGCGCCCCCTCCTATCACTATCACATCATATTCTTTCCTGGCATTGACGTTTTTCATATCTCCGGTATCTTGCTTTGTTGCTTTATAAGGACCCCGAGGCCGACGGCCCGTCCTTTAATTCTAACGCCTCTCACTCTGCAATGGTTTGCATTCCGGATGCAAAAGCGTGGCTAAACGTGCGGATATTTTGCACGTCGGCTGTAAAAATGCTATATTTGCAGAAAAATCAAAGATATGGAAGCAACTCTCGACGAGATCATATACTGCTGTCTCGGCCTCGGCCTCTCGTCTGTGGCGGGAAGCGTCATCGGGCTTGCAGTGAGGCGAATACCGCATAAATGGAACGACATATTCCTCGGTCTCTGCGCCGGCATGATGCTCACGGCCTCCATCGTATGCCTCGTGATGCCCGCCGTAGGCCTTACCGGGCCTGCCGGATGGTGGCAGGTGGCGGCGGGTGTCGCTGCCGGAGTGGCCCTCATCGGGACGCTCGACCGATTCACTCCCCATCTGCATCATCTTTCCGGCATCGGCGATGCCGAGAGGCATGCAGGCGCCGAGTCGCTCAACCGCACGCTGCTCTTCGTCATGGCCATAGCGCTCCACAAGCTCCCCGAAGGCCTCGCCACAGGCGTCTCCTTCAACGGCGACGCCGGCAACGCCTTCGCCATATCACTCACCATAGCCCTTCAGAACATACCCGAGGGGATGGTGGTGGTCACTCCGCTGCTGATGGCCGGGGTGCGCTTCCTCAACACCGCCCTGATCGCTCTCGCGGTGGCCCTTCTCGAAATGACAGGCGTGCTCGCCGGTTTCCTGCTCGGAGATATCTCCGCCGCCCTTCTCCCTTTCATGCTCTCCGCAGCGGGAGGCGCCATGCTCTACGTCATCAGCGACGAGATGATACCCGAAACGCATTCCCACGGCTATCAGAAGCCGGCCACCTATGCCCTGGTGGCCGGAGTGCTCCTGATGCTCTTCATCGAGAGTCTCGTCTGACGCATGTGTGGCTTTACACCACGTCTGTTATTATTTGCAATTGAGGGATAAAAGAGTTAATTTTGTGGAAAATACCGTATTTGACATGGAAAAGACCCCCGTTCGCTACCCGATAGGAATACAGAGCTTCGAGAAGCTCCGTGAGCTCTCATACCTCTACGTCGACAAGACGGAGCTCATCTACAGTCTCGTGCACAGCAGCAACTGTGTCTTCCTGTCGAGGCCGCGGCGCTTCGGCAAGAGCCTGCTTCTCTCCACGATCCAGGCCTATTTCGAGGGAAAGAAGGAGCTTTTCAAGGGTCTTGCCATGGAGAGGCTGGAGACGGAATGGCCGGTGCATCCTGTCCTGAAGCTCAGCCTCGCCAGATACAGTCCGCTCAACGGCGGCAACCTGGAGGAAGTCCTCGACCTCCAGTTTCGCTTTTTGGAAAGACGATATGGCATCGAGGCCAAGACCGGGGATCTGTCCTCCCGATTTGCAGACATCATCATGGCAGCCCATGACTCGACCGGTCAGACGGTAGTGATCCTTGTCGACGAGTATGACCACCCGCTGATCGAGACGATGCACGATGAAGATAGGCTCGAGGCCCACCGCATGCTGCTGAAGTCGATCTACGTCAACATCAAGGACCTCGACGAGTATATCCGCTTCACCATGCTTACAGGCGTGAGCCGCTTCAGCAAGATGACCATCTTCAGCGGGCTCAACAACCTCGAGGATATATCCCTGAACAGGGACTACGCCGCGATATGCGGCATCACCGACAAGGAACTCACCGGATATTTCAAGGAGGGAATCCTGAGTCTTGCCGAGGAATACAGTATGGACCGTGACGGAGCCGTTGGGTTGCTGAAAGCCAATTACGACGGCTACCATTTCGCAAAGACAAGTCCGGACATCTACAATCCCTTCAGCCTGCTGTGGGCATTCAAGGTGAGGGAGATCGGAGCATACTGGTTTCAGAGCGGCACACCGGAGTTCCTGATGCGCCGGATCCGGAACGGCGGCAGTTTCCTTCCGGAGATGTTTGACGAGACCGTAGAGGGGACGACGCTGTCGGCAAGCGACATCCTGAACGACAACCCGACGGCGCTCCTTTACCAGACCGGCTACCTCACCATCAAGTCCTATGAGAGGCCCGACCGGTATCGCCTCGGCATTCCCAACCTTGAGGTGAGGAAAGGGCTTTTCGAGAACCTTGCCGTCCGGTATCTCGAAAAGGACAACAACTACATATACAACCATGTCAGGGAGGTCAGGAAGCTGCTGGAGGAGCGGAGGATCGACGAGGCGATGGAGCAGCTGCGGACGTTCATGGCCGGCATACCCTATGAGTTCGCCGACAAGGCCACGGAGCTGCACTACGAGAACAACCTCTTCATCATCTTCGTGCTGGTGGGGGTAGATGCCCGTCCGGAGTGGCACACCTCGCAGGGGCGCATCGACCTTCTGCTGCGGATGCACAACTACATCTATGTGATCGAGCTGAGGCGCGACGGCACTCCCGAGGAGGCGTTGGAGCAGATCCGGGAGAAGGACTACACGCGCCAGTTCATGGGCGCCCCGCGCCCGGTGGTGGAATTAGGCATCACCTTCTCCACCGAGACCCGCAACATCACCGCCTGGAAAACCGCCGAATGACGATGGATATTTCAGCAAGACGCACTGCAGTGAATCTGCTTGAGGGGGGAGTGAGGCTCCGTATCTCATGCTCCACACAGGCGGGGCAGTATTCAAGCGGCACCGGCGCTTACGTCGATACATCGGAGTTCAGGATCTCTCCGCGTATCAACATCGCCGCTCTCCTCCCGTCTCACTACTATGAATATATAGGCCCGATATGGGCCGAGATCACACCCGACGGTCGCGGTGTCACCGTCTCCTCACGCGGCCGCACCGTTACTATCTCCTATCCCGACTCCCCGAACTTCGATGCCGGTGTCTTCGGCCTCAGCTACGCCACCTGCGACGTCTCCGTCTTCATCTCCAGTTACTGACTGCGACAGCATAGAAATCCCCCCCCCTTTATGGCCGGTATGCCGGTTCCCGATATTGCGATGGCGTCACGCCGTTGACTTTCTTGATCATATCGATGACTGATGCTATGACTGGCCGCTTGTGCGGCTGTATCCAGTGCTTCCACACTCCGCCTCCCAGCCATCATCGGCGACAACGCCGTGCTTCAGCAGGACACCGACATCACCCTCTGGGGATGGGACACTCCAGGCTCCACCGTTACCGCGACTCCGTCGTGGCAATCCGGCCCTGCTTCAGCCACCGCCGACTCCGACGGCAGATGGAAGCTTACGCTCCGCACACCGAAAGCCTCCTACACCCCGCTCGAGATCACATTCTCCGACTCCGACGGAGAGTCGAAGACCATCCGCAACCTGCTCAGCGGCGAGGTGTGGCTCGCCTCCGGACAGTCGAACATGGAGATGCCCCTGAGAGGATTCTGGACACAGCCCGTGGAGGGAGCGGCCCAGGCCATCGCATATTCCGGCAGATATCCCGGCATCAGGATGGCCATGATTCCCAATTTCGCCATAGGAAAGGTGAAGAACATGTATGGCATGCCCCTCGTGCCTTTCCGCACCGACGACTGGTCCGAATAGTCTGCTATTCCGGGACGTAGATGATGTCGCCGTTCTCCAGTTCGTAGGCGATGCCCACGCGCTTTCCCTTGTTCTGCGACGGGTCGGAATCCTCCGACGGTGTGTAGCGGCTGATCTCCTCACCCTCCTTGGTGATGATCTCCATATTCTCCTTGCCGGGATTCTTCACCATCGTGAAGTCTTCCGTGCTCAGCATCTCCGTCATGTTGTAGCGGCTCACCAGCGCCACCATCAGCGCCACGGCAAACACCATAGCCACGTCGAAAAGGTTGCTCACCACGCTCATCGGGTCGCTGTCCTCTCCCTTTCTCAATAGTCTGTGCCGGCGTCTCATGCGTTGGTTGTGTTCGATTGTTTCACTACATCCGCCAGATATTCAAGGGCCGTCAGCCCCTTGACGCTCCATCGCTCCTTCACCTGCTGCGTCAGGAAGCCGATGGCGCTGACCACCAGCCCCACCACCGTGGTGGCAAACGCCACCTGCATGTTGTAGGCCATCGACGCTATGTCGCCGGAGGCGAGACCTACGAGCGCCGGTCCCATCGGTATCAGAGTGCCCATCAGTCCCAGGATCGGACCCATCTTCGTCAGCACTTTCGAGGTGGCGATGTTTTTGTCGGCTTCCAGCTCGTATTCAGCCAGCAGGAGCTCGACCTTCGGGGCATTGTCGCGCTCCTCGATGAGCTTCCTCACGTAGCTTCCGGCCACTGACCGGCTCTTTGCAGGCAGCGACTCATAGAAGTCTTCGACTCCGTCGGGCGTAAGCTTCTCCACCTTGTCGTAGAGCGGAGCGACGGTCTTCTTCTCGTTGAGATACTGCCCGAAAAACGTGCCGATCAGGATGATGGCCCGGATGAAGAAAAAGATAAGCAACACTATCACCGGCACGAGCAGGCCGGTCGATATCCAGTAGAGGATGTTGGAAATTACGTTCATTTCAGTTTTGTTATTTTCTTTTGTGTCAGATATCGGTTGAGAACCAGGCCGGCGCCGAGTCCGGCCAGCAGGATAATCACGATGCCAGCGAGTGCACCCCATTCCACCTCGGAGGTGCCGGCCGCCGCCGTACGTCCGTTCACGGTGGCCACGATGCCGAGCGCCGCGATGAGGAGGTTGACCATGAAGATCATCTCAAGACGGATCTCCGGCTCCGGAATCAGCAATTTCGTCAGCGCCGCTCCCAGTGGCATCCCGACAAGTGTGATTCCGGCCAGCCCCCATGCGATCGCGGCGAAATCGGTGCCCGTGAAGGTGAAGATCAGCATGGTGAGCATCGCGAAGAGGGTGGGGAAGACCAGCAGCCCGGGCACCCAGAGGGTGACCTGCAGCAGCATGGCCTGTGTCTTCGGGAGTGTGTCGTGGAGCGCGCGGGCGCCCAGCACACAGTAGCATATCTGAAATGCCACGTCTATCGTGAGCAGCACCGACATGTCGAGCATCAGCTCCGGCTCTCCGAGCCATTCCTTGATCTGCGTCTTCGACTGCGACGCGGCCGCGTCGTAGGTCAGGATGATGAAGGCCGCTGCCAGAAGGGCGAGGACGAGGCGCCCCGCCCATCCATGGCAACTCAGCTTCAGCATGAAGCTCACGCCCACCATCATCATTATCACGATTACCACTATCTCCATCACTCTTCCCTGTTTTTACGGCGACGGCGTATCAGCACCACCAGCCCTGCCACGGCAACCGCGGCGATCGCGGCCACGATGACGCCGTTGACCCGGTTGGTGACCGATTCAGTCTGATTCAGCGACTCCTTCTTCATCACTTTTCCGTCGCCCTGCGCCACGTTCTCGGCTCTCGCCTCGGCCACTGCGGCCTTATAACCCGCTGCCGAGGCGGCAGGTGCCTTCGAGGCGATGTAGTCGCGGAGCTTGGCGTTGTCGCATACGAAGCCTGTGCAGGCCGCTCCATGTCGCTCCACGACTTCCGTGTGCATCCGTGCCAGCGCGGCCACCTGCCCGGGTGTGGCTTTCCAGAGACCTTTGCGGGCTGATTCCAGCATCACGGCCGTCATCTCCTCGATTGCCGCAGGATTTGCTTTCTCGAAGTGCTCCTTCACGCCAAGGTTGTGCCTGTCGGCGATATAGGTGTCGTAGATGTCGTTCCAGAGCTCGTTGTCGATGGCGTCGGGCTTCATCACATTCCATCCGTAGGTATTGGTGATGGTTTCCGCGATAACGGCGGCGTCGCCGGCTCCTCCCTTCATCTTCTCCTTTATGTATTCGGGATTGAGTATGGTGGTGCGGCTCTCCACGCCGATCGCCTCCTTCACCTCCTGCATCCTCACGTTGTTGCGGTTGCGGTAGTCGCTGAGATATGCGTCGGGCTCCTTGCCGGTCACTTCCCTGACGGCGAGGTTCATCCCTCCCATGAACTCATACACATGGTCGAGGCTCAGCGCTCCCCACGTATTGCTCTGCCGGGGCTGCACCACCACGTCGGTCTGAGTCAGCGCAGCCTCGAAGGCGTATTCGCGCATCTGCTCCCACTGCTCCTCGCTGTCGTAGCTCGCTCCCATGTTGGCGATATATGTCGAGGCGATTTCCCCGGAGTCTTCCCAGCGGTCGCCTGCCTCCACCATGCTCTGTATGCCGCTGCCGTAGTTGCCGTTGACTCCTCCGAACACTCTGGAGGTGGAGAGCTCGCGGGCTTCTTTGGGCGACACCCCTTTGTCGACCAGATGCTTCTCCGATTCCGTCACGCCCTGCGACACGAAGTTGGGGTAGACGTCATCCCTGGCCTCCGCTGCCATCTTCACCGCCCGGCCGATGAGGAAGAGGCGCGAGGCGGCAAGGTCGCGGAGCTGCCCGGAGGTCTGCACCACCACGTCGATGCGCGGCCTTCCAAGCTCTTCTGAGGGTATGAGACGCAGGTCGGTGACGCGCCCGAACGGATCCCTCACAGGCTCCATGCCGAGCATATAGAGCACCTGAGCTATCGTGGCCCCCTCCGTCTCTATGAACTCGCTGCTCCAGAGCGTGTAGCTTACCTTTCTCGGTATCGAGTCGCCGTGGGCCTTGCGATACATCCTGATGGTGGCCTCGGCGAGGTCTTTCCCTTTCTCCCATGCCACGGCCGATGGGGTCTCCTCAGCGTTTACAGCAAACATGTTGCGGCCTGTGGGCAGTATGTCGGGGTTCAGCACCGGGTCGCCGCCGGAGGTCGGGGCAATGAACCCTCCGTTGAGGGCGTTGACTATCGAGGTCAGCTCTCTGCCGGGGCTTTCCAGAAGCGCATTGCGGTAGGCGCCGATGTTTCTCAGCGCACGCTCCACTTCCATCACGGCCATCGAGAATTCAATCTCCTCTTTCGACAGATCCCTTTTCTTCATGCCGGGATGGCCTGCGGCCTTAGGCCCCTTGGGTGTGACGCTCTTGCGCACCATGGCGGCCTTCATCTTCTCGATGGCGGCATCGTCGGCCCCCATCTTTCTCGCCATTTCGATGGCCTTCTCCGGCGACATTCCCGGAATCATGGCGTGACGGGTCTTAGGCTGCTTACGCTCCGAGATTTTCAACGGCTTCTCGCTTTTCGCCGGCATCATCGACCCCATCACCATCATGCGTGAGAGCATGCCGCGCGAGCCTTCGATGGCTTTCGCCGTCTTGCGGGCGCTGTCGAGCTGCGCCTGCGTGAGGCCCGCCACCGAGAGGATATAGGCGTCGTCCACCGGGCGCGGATTCCTCACGAACTCCCGTGCCTTCTCGCGCCAGAAGCGTATGTCGCCGCCACGTAGTTTCTGCAGGTTGTAGGCCAGTGGATCCACGGCCATAGCCTCCACTGTCTGGCGGATATGTGCGTCTGAATAGGGCACTCCCATCACGTAGAGCGCGCCGGTGATCTTCTCGTTGGCGAGCTCCTCGGCGAAGCCCTCGATACGGGCTATGTCGTCGGGTGAGAACTGCCGTGTGCTGTCGATCCTCAGCTCGCGGTGTATGCCGAGCTCAAGGGTGTATTTCCTCACGAGGCGGCCTGCCTTCAGCGAGTCGGCGCCTGTCTTCGCCCTGTTGTAGTCGGCCACGGCGTCGGAGAGGTTCTTATAAATTCCCCTTACGTTGCTTTCCATAAACGGTGGCGTGAGGTAGTTGACGATTCCGGCATAGCTGCGTCGCTTGGCGATCATCGCCTCTCCCACATTGGATGTGGAGTAGACATAGAAGTGGGGGAGGGGCCCTACGAGACGGTCGGGCCAGTCACGGCTTCCGAGAGCCGCCTGCTTGCGCGGTGTGAACTCCAGCGAGCCGTGGGCGCCGAAATGCAGCAGCGCGTCGGCTCCGAATCCGTGGCGCGCCCACAGATAGGCCGCTACATAATTATGCGGTGGCGCGGCGTCTGTGCCGTGCACTATCTTGAAGTCGTCGTCGCCGAGACCCGCTGCCGGCTGAGGTATCAGCACCACATTGCCGAGCCTTATGCGGGCCACGGCCGCGTTTCCTTTCCCGTCGTTCAGTCCGTGTCCGGGGAATGGACCGTCGAGCGCGTCGATCTCTCCGCGCATCTCATCTGAGAAAGACTTTCCGCACCAGTCGTCATATTCCTTTTTGCTTACGGTCTGTGGATGGTTGTGGGCCACGAAGTCGGCCTGTGTCCCCGCTGCGTAGTCGTTGAAGATCCGTCCGTTCTCGGATATCAGACGCTCGAAGGCAGCCGCGTCGGCAGGGAGGCCCTCCACAGTGTAGCCCTCCTCTTTCAGGCGTTTCAGCAGGTTGTAGAGCGACGGCGCCACTTCCATTCCCTCGGCCACCAGTGCGCTCTGTCCGGGCCCCTTGAAGTAGAAGATGGCCAGCTTCTTGTCTTTATTGGCTTTATGTCCCAGCGAGATGTAGTTGTCGACGGTAGCCACGAATTCATCCACGCGTCCCGGTATGGCCTCCACATGGGGCAGCCCGTCGGAGCCCTTGAAATGTGCGAAGAGCGTGAAGGGGCGTATGGCGCCGTCGATCTCAGGGGTCACTATGCTTTGCGACATGAAGCCTCCGCTCATCCCCATCTTGTCGTCCATCCACTCGTTGTAGTCGCGGTTGGCGTTGACGGGCGCGAAGAGGGGAATGTCATGGGTCTCCAGCCATGCCGTCACCTCGTCGCCCATGCGTCCGTGGGCCATATTGATCAGTGCCCTGCATTTTATCGAGTCGGCGTGGCCGTAGGCTATGAACGGCTGGATCACGCTGACGGGATACACCATGTTGCCGCTCTTCTCGAGCTTGGCTACAAGACTGTCGGCTACACCCATCTGCCCGGTGAGGATGATCCGCGGTGCGCCCTCTTTCCATTTGCCGTTTCTCTTCAGCCATCCTTCGTATTCCCTCACCGACTGGAAGCCGAGCTCCTCGGTGTCGGAAGGGTAGTAGAGAAGAGAGGTGGCGCTGAGTGTCGGGTCGCCGGGAAGGTGTGACCAGAGCTTTTTGCCGTCGATGAATTTCCTGACGTATTCGAGCATGTTGCGGTAGTTGGCGCGTCCGCCTGTGAGATACTGTCTCAGAAACGCGTCATCGATCGAATCCACCGAGGTGATCTGGTTTTGAGGATTGGTGGCGGCTGTGGTGATCACCGGCGTGCCGCTTTCGGCGGCGGAGGTCAGCTGCTCGCGCTGCTCGTCGGTGATGCGCAAGCCCATGCCGTTGACCATCACCATATCGTATTTTCCGGCCTTGTCGATGTCGTCGACACTCAGCTCGTGTATCTTGATGAAGGAGTTGTCGTTGGCTCTGGAGATCTGTCCGAGAGTGATGGCCTGATAGTTGACAAACGCTATGTCGGTGGTCGAGGCCCACCTGTTCCACAGGAGAGCGCCGGCCCCGATGGTGACGGCGCCGGCTATTATGTCAAGTATTATTTTCTTCTTCTTTCTCATCCGTTTAGTTGAAAATTTCATCGATGTCGAGGCTGACGCCCACCGACCATGTCGTCCCGTTGGTGGGAGCCGAGTTCCAGTAATATATTTTCGGCTTGTAGTTCAGGAGGTTGTCGATTATGAGGCTTACGTTTATCCCTTTCCATAGCTTCTGCTGGAGCGTGAGCTTCCACAGCGAGTATGCGCCGTCGGTCTCGTAACGGCTTTCCGGCTTGGAGAGGTATCGGCCGGAGATGGCGGCATATAGCTGCCAAGAACGGCATATCTGCCGCGTGTAGTCTATGCGCCAGGTGGCGGAGTGGGGCCGCGGCTGTGTGAACTGCGAGTCGACGGTGTGCCCTGCCGTATGGAGGTAGTTGTAGCTCGCCGATGCTCCCAGTCCGAAAAGCGTGCGGTAGCGGACCGTGATGTCCAGCCCCATCACCTTCACGCCGTCTTCATTGGTGTAGATGGCTCCTTCCTCGAGGTCGCCGGTGGCCGGGAAATCGGTGGTGGTGATCCGGCTGTCGTAGTAGTTGTAGTAGCCGGAGGCCGTCACGCTGTAGGAGCCGGCCATCCGCGATCCCCTCACCTGTCGGTTACGCTCCAGCGCCACGTTGAAGTTATGGCTCCGCTCGGGCTTGAGGTCGGGGTTGCCGTAGATCATCTGGATGCCCGCCATGTCGAAACTCATATACATCTCCTTGAGGGTCGGTGCCCTGAAGCCTCCGGAATAAGATGCCCGGATCGACAGGGGCCTGAGCTTGAACATCGTGGCCAGCCGTGCGGTGACGGCGTTGCGGTCCGACTCGGAGAAATAGTCGTCGCGCACGGAGGCGATGACGTTGAGCCATGACAGCGGGTTGTAGTCAAACTGCACGAAGGCGTCGAGCGATGTCTGGGCGTGATGGCCGTTGTCGGTAAACTGATATGTGGTGAGGTAGTCGTGGAGGTAGTCGGCTCCCGCGGTCAGTCCGTTGCTGCCCCAGAACTTAGAGTACAGGGCGTGGACTATGTGTTGCCGGTTGCTGTAGTCGTGGTCGTGGGTGCGCACGTCGCCTACATACCGGCTCTTGTCATAACGGTCGTAGCTGTACGACATCTCGAGGTTCTGGCTGTCGTCTATATTCCATACCCCACGTAAGCCCCCGGTGTAGTCGTGGTAGTGGTCGTCGTAGTTGGCGCGGTGGCTCACCCTCGAGAAATACCCTCCTCTGGCTATGAGCCGGAGCCTGTCGCTGGCTCTGAACACGAGGCGTTCCTTGATGTTAAGTGTGTTGCCGCCGTATATGCTGTGGATTTTCGACTCGGTGTCGAAGGCGTCGGTGAGTCTCACCGTCTGTGATGTGGTGTATTGCAGCGACGTGTTGGAATTCCACTGGTGGCTGTTGAAGCTGATGTCGCCGCCGCTGCGCCATTCGTTGCCGAAACTCCGGTAGCGGGTGTTGAGGTTCACGTGCCAGGGCTCGGTGCGTTCCCGGGTGATGAGGTTCACCACACCCCCTACGGCGTTGGCTCCGTAAAGCGCCGACGAGGCCCCCTTCACGATCTCCACCTGTTCTACGTCGCCGAGGTTGAGCCGGTTGTAGTCCACGTTGTCCATGGTCTCGCCGGCCAGCCTCTCGCCGTCTACGAGGAAGAGGACGGCGTTGCCTCCGAAGCCGCTCATGTTGAGCGAGGTCTCCTGGTTCATGGCGTATCCGAACTCCAGGCCTGGCAGCTCCTCGGTCAGGAGGTCCTGGATATTGGTGGCGTCGGCCTTCGCTATCTCATCCGAGGTGATCATCCGTGTCACTACCGGCACGTCCTTGAGGGCCTTGGGGGTGCGTGTGGCCGTGACCACCACCTCGCCCAGCTCCGTCTCGTCGGGCGTCATCATCGCGAGATAGTAGCCGATGCTGTCTGTGGCGCCGGCAGCGGGACTCCCCGTCCCGTCGAGGCCCCTGCCGGCATCATTGCCGGCAAGGGCTGTGAGCGGAGACAGAAGCCAGAGGATGACGGCGGGATAATGTCTCAGATTTCCACGCATGGCGCTTATTTCGTGGAGGAAGTGAATTTGCAGATCATCGGCATGGGCATCGCGCCATACTGGAGGCTGAACTCTATGGTTATGGCTTTGTCGGCGGCCGATCCCTGAAGGGTGCCCGAATAGGTCTTGCCTCCGTCGGTGGTGCCGTTAAACTCCGTTGAGGCCAGTGTGTAGGAGCCCTCTTCGCCCGACACCTTTACTCCGGCGACCGTCACCTGCGGCACCTGCATCGGCGGGTTGCCGAAGCTGGGAATCGCGACGTTCACGGTGGCGTCGTCGGTGGCCGTGACAGTGAATGTCATACCCTCGAAGGTTGACTCACTGCCCATTACGGTGCAGCTCATGTCGCCGCTATAGGTGCCTTCCACGCTTTTGGCGGCGGGGGCGGCGGGCTTGTCGTCGTTGTCGGAACAAGACGTGAGGGGGGCTGCCATGCCGAGGCTTATTGCCAGCATGGCGAGAATTGTAGCTGTTTTTTTCATTATGTTATTGTGTTGGTTTCTGGTTATGTGGCCGGTGTCGTCGGTGCAGTGTCAGCCCAGTCAGCAGCACGGTTATGGTGATGGCTCCGGCAAGAAATACGAAGAGTGAGGAGAACGGACCGAGCACCGGGGTGTAGCAGCGCCCTACGTGGAGTTCGAGTGCGAAGTTCCAGAGCGACATCGGCTGCCTCTCGATTTCATCCGAGGCCGGGAGCTTCATGCTGGCGCCTTTCGAGTAGTCGAATGTCACTTCGTGTCCCGCGATGTCTTTCGAGTATCCCGCCACTAAGTGGTCGGATATCGGGCGCATCGATTTCGGAGCCTCGTGGTCTTTGCCGGTGAAGTAGTCTTTCAGTGTGTCGTCGGCCGGATTCCATATGAACATTCCGCTGAACGAACCGATTAGCCAACTGCCCTCTGTGCGGGGCTCGAACACCGTGACTCCCATCGGGCTTACGGGCGGCACGTTTTTTTGCTTCACTTTCATGGGTGTGCCCTCGAATGTCCTGTCTGAGATGAAGAATCCTTCGGAGGTGGAGAGCAGCCAGCGGGCGTTGGCGCTGTCCCATCTGATGGCCCGCAGCTTGTCGTGCCATGCGTTGTCGGAGTCGAGTGTAGTGGCGGCAAGGGGAGTGGTCTTCAGCATCACGAATGGAATCATGAGCGGCGGACGCAGACACATGCCGGTGAAAGCCACGATGACGGTCAGGATGATCGTGGCGTAGCCAATGCGGTCGTGCCATCTGAAATTCCACTTGAATGTCCTGCCGAGTGTGGCTTTCAGGTTTGTCCTGATAGTAGTGCGCAGGGAGTAGGGGAGTATGAAGAGCGCTATGCCCGTGATGCTCAGGAAGGCAAGGATCACCGCGATGCAGTCCACGATAAGCCTGCCCGGCAATCCGAAGAGCTCGCCGCTGTGCAGCATCCATAGGGTCTTATACATGCTCACGTTCTTTTCATATCCGGCGGGTGCCTGCAGCTCCAGTCGCTTGAAACCGTTGTGGGCGAGAGGATAGACAGCTGAGCGGGTCAAGACCACGACCGATGTGCTGTCGCCCGTAAGGGTGATGTCGGCTACGCGTTCCCGGCATCCCGGCAGCTTCATCTCGTGCCATTCCTTTCCGTTGTGGCGGTAGACTCCGAACTGGGTGGCACACCATAGCGTGCCGTCATTGGTGGCGGTGATGTTGCGGATGTTTCTGCTGTCGATGCCTTCGGGAAGCCCGGCATTGTAGTCGGCAAAGGAAGAAAAAAGGGAGTCGGTGAGCCAGACGCCGCTGTTGCCGAAGGCAAGCAACTTGCCGTTGGCGGTGCGTAGAGTGCCTTTTATGATGCCGTTGTTGTAGTTTTCTATGTGGTATTCGGAGGGGAGGAGGCTTCTGCTTACAGAGCATGTCGTGAAGAGCGACCTGTGGTTGAGAATCACACCCGAGATACAGAACACCAGCATCAGTATCGATATCAGGAGTCCGGCCCATTTATGTATGGCTTTGCTGATTGGTCTGTGGGGTGTCGTCTTCATGTCGCAGGGTTATGATTTTCGGATGCAAAATTACATCCGTTTCCTTCTCCGGTCAATACCATAAATAGATGATTGTTCATCTTCTCCTACCTTCCCCCAGGCAGCTCCCATCGGATGTCTGCGAAAAATCCCCTTTTTCAGGTATTGCGTTTCTTTATTGCCGTTCAGGTATGTGTAAATGGTGCCGCCAGTTTGCAATTGAGGGATAAAAACATTAACTTTGTGGGAAATACCGGATTTGATATGGAAAAGATCCCCGTTCGCTATCCCATAGGCATACAGAGCTTCGAGAAGCTCCGCGAGCTTTCATACCTCTACGTCGACAAGACGGAGCTGATCTACAATCTTGTGCACAGCAGCAACTGTGTTTTCCTGTCGAGGCCGCGTCGCTTCGGCAAGAGCCTGCTGCTGTCCACAATCCAGGCCTATTTCGAGGGAAAGCGTGAACTCTTCAGGGGCCTCGCCATGGAGAGGCTTGAGACGGAATGGCCGGTGCACCCGGTGCTGATGCTCAGCCTCGCCACCTATCGCGCCGACAACAGAGGCAACCTCGAGGATATACTCGATGTCCAGTTCAGCGAGTGGGAAAAGCTCTATGATGTCAGACCGGAAACCGCGGACCTCTCGATGCGCTTCCGCAAGATCATCATGGCGGCCTACGAGAGAACCGGCCAACCTGTCGTGATACTCGTCGACGAGTATGACCACCCGCTGATCGAGACGATGCATGATGAGGAGAGGCTCGAGGCCCACCGCCTGCTGCTTAAGTCCGTATACGTCAACATCAAGGACCTCGACCGTTATATCCGCTTCACTATGCTGACAGGCGTGAACCGGTTCAGCAAGATGACCATCTTCAGTGGCCTCAACAATCTCCAGGACATCTCGCTCAACTACAGGTATGCCCCAATATGTGGAATCACAGAGAGTGAACTGAGGGATAACTTCAGGCAAGGGATAGAAGAACTCGCCCGAATGAGGAGGACGGACCCTGAAGGGGCCGTGGCGCTGCTGAAAACCAACTACGACGGCTACCACTTCACGGCAGAATGTCCCGACATCTACAATCCTTTCAGCGTGCTGTGCGCATTTAGCGAAGGCAGGATAGGCGCCTACTGGTTCCAGAGCGGCACTCCGGAGTTCCTCGTGCGCCATATCCGGGCCGGCAACAACTTCCTTCCCGACATGTTCGACGAGACGGTGGAGGAAAGGACGCTGTCGTCGAACGACCTCTTCAAGGCCAAACCGACGGCTCTGCTTTATCAGACCGGCTACCTCACCATCAAGGGATATGAGGAGCCGGAGCGCTACCGTCTCGGCATCCCCAACCTGGAGGTACGCAAGGGACTGTTCGAGGACCTCGCGAGCATCTATTTCGAGAAGGACTACGAGGCCATCTACAATTACGTCTATGATGTGCGGAAGCTTCTTGAGGAGCGGAGGGTCGACGAGGCGATGGAGCGGCTGCGCACGTTCATGGCCGGCATACCGTATGAGTTCGCCGAGAACGCCGTGGAGCTCCACTACGAGAACAACCTCTTCATCATCTTCGTGCTGGTGGGCGTCGACGCCCGTCCGAAATGGCACACCTCGCAGGGGCGCATCGACCTGCTGCTTAGGATGCGCAACTACATCTACGTCATCGAGCTGAAGCGAGACGGCACTCCCGAGGAGGCCCTGGAGCAGATCCGGGAGAAGGACTACTCCCGCCAGTTCATGGGCGACCCTCGCCCGGTGGTGGAATTAGGCGTCACCTTCTCCACCAAGACCCGCAACATCACCGCCTGGAAATTCGGATGAGAGATTCTTAAGTGCATATCGGTATGTGACCATAACCTCCTGCTCTTGCCTTATTTATATACTTAGCCACGAAGTCGAAGTATTCGGCAATGGTTGTTGCTGTGGGATATTGCCATTATCACTACTTTTGCCCGACAACATGCGGCTCACGTTGTTAGCCCTTTAACTAACTCGATACAGAGCAGCACCTATCTGGCCCAATTGAAGCTCAAGTATGCCCACGATTCCGGGAAATACGGCAGGCTGCTGCAGGGGGCCGAACGACGGCTCGACCGTCAGCTTGAGGACCTCTCGGATATGCGCCGCGCCATCATCTCGATGTCGGCGTCATCTGCCGATCCGGCGGTCCTCGCACAGCAAAAGAGCATCCTCGACACCATAGCCATGGCGCAGGACTCGTTCAACCACGAAATCGACAGGCTATATGATCTTTGATCCAGCGTCACCGCCCATCAGGACATATTGCCCATAATATCACTATGACGTTGAGGTCGGAGCCACGTCGGTTCCGACCTGAAATGTTTTCATGAGAGATTTGCCCGGCTGGATATTATTTGGTAACTTCGCGGCATATCCACTCTCGAAACCTCCAGACAATGCCTGAAGACAACAGCATAATCATTTATCAGAGCGAAGACGGAAATACCCGTATCGACGTGAAGTTTACCGGCGAGACTGTATGGCTCTCGCAGCAGCAGATGGCTGAACTATATCAGTCGTCAAGAAGTAATGTGATTGAGCATATACAACACATTTACGATGATGGTGAGCTTGATGAAGAATCAACCTGTCGGAAATTCCGACAGGTTCGTCAGGAAGGCAATCGTCAAGTGGCCCGCGAGATTCCGTTCTACAATCTCGACATGATCATATCCCTGGGATATCGGATCCGGTCGGTAATCGCAACCCGCTTCCGCAGATGGGCTACGGAACGACTGAAGGAATACATCATCAAGGGTTTCACGATGGACGACGAGCGCTTGAAAGGTAATGGAGGAGGTGCCTATTGGCGTGAATTGCTCGACCGTATCCGTGACATACGTTCATCAGAGAAGGTGATGTATCGTCAGGTGCTTGACCTCTATGCTACGGCCGTAGACTATGATCCTCGTTCTGAAATATCAGTTGAGTTCTTCAAGATCGTACAGAACAAGCTTCATTACGCAGCTCATGGCAATACCGCTGCCGAGGTGATTTTCAAGCGGGCTGATGCCGACGTACCGATGATGGGCCTGACCTCTTTCAAAGGAGATCATCCCACCCTCCGAGATGCGCAGATCGCCAAGAATTATCTGAGTGAGCAGGAACTGAATATACTCAACAATCTTGTGTCCGGATATTTCGACTTCGCCGAGATTCAGGCGATCAAGCGGCGCCCTATGTATATGAGCGACTATGTCAGCCAGCTCGATACCATTCTATCGTCTACCGGAGAGGCTTTACTGAATGGTCCCGGCTCGGTCAGCCATCAGCAGGCAATGGACAAAGCGCGGGAAGAATATCGTAAATTCCAGGTCCGCGAGCTCTCTCCGGTGGAACGTGCCTATCTCGACACAATAAAGTCGCTCAATGCCAAAGCGAAACAACATTGATAAACTAACCATGCAACCAGCGCCTCGCGGAGGAGCTCACAAAAACTCAATATATCATGATTGACGAGATTTTACGACACAACAGGAAATTTGTAGGTGATAAGGAATACGAGAGATTCCTCACATCGAAATACCCCGACAAGAAGATTGCCATCGTCACCTGTATGGACACACGTCTCGTGGAGCTGCTCCCGGCTGCTCTCGGACTCCGTAACGGCGACGTGAAGATCATCAAGAACGCCGGCGGAGTGATCACCAACCCCTTCGACTCCACGATGCGGTCGCTCCTTATAGCGGTCTACGAGCTTGGGGTGGAGGAGATAATGGTGATCGGCCACACGGGTTGCGGGGTGCAGGGCATGAACGCCGGCGAGATGCTCCGGCTGATGAAAGAGCGTGGAGTTCCGGAGAGCAACATCACGCTCATGCGTCATTGCGGCATCGACCTCGACAGCTGGCTTCACGGCTTCGATGAGGTGGAGCAATCTGTCAGCGAGACGGTAGACCTTATACGCAACCATCCCCTTATGACGTCTGATATCCGTGTGGCGGGCTACGTCATCGACTCCGTCACGGGTGAGTTGCATCCTCTTTGAACCACTGCTGACGCATAGCCCTCAGTGGCTCTCTACCAGCGGAAGATAATCGCCGTAGCCTTCCTTCTCCATATCCGACTTGGGGATGAAACGGAGGGCGGCGCTGTTGATGCAGTATCGCAATCCGCCGGTAGAACGCGGGCCATCTGGAAAGACGTGCCCCAGATGGGCGTCTCCGGCTGCGCTGCGCACCTCCACGCGCCTCATGCCGTGTGAGTTGTCGATGTGCTCTGTCAGCACGTCGGGCGATATCGGGCGGCTGAAGGCCGGCCAGCCACACCCGGAGTCGAACTTGTCAGTCGACACAAACAACGGCTGACCGGTGGTGATGTCCACGTATATCCCCGGTCGGAATTCATGGTCATACTCATTGGAGAAGGGTCGCTCGGTGGCGCCCTGCTGGGTCACGGCATACTGCCCAGCCGTCAGCCGCTTGCGCAGCTCCTCATCCGAAGGCCTGCGGTAACGCTCGTCATTTATGCGTGCATTGCCGTCTTGATGCAGATAGGGATCCCTGGCTGCCGCAGCCACCTTCATGAGTCCCGGATTGATATGGCAGTATCCCCCGGGATTCTTCTCCAGATAGCGCTGATGGTAGTCTTCCGCCGGATAGAAGTTCTCGAGCGGCTTCACCTCCACCACAATAGGCCTCGCATAAATGCTCCTTTCCCGGTCTACGGTCTTATCTATCACCAGCTTGTCGGCAGGATCGACGTAGAATATGCCGGTGCGGTACTGGGTGCCAACATCGTTGCCCTGACGATTCAATATAGTAGGGTCGATCGTCTTGAAATACAATTCTATGAGATAGCGCAGCGACACTGAATCCGGGTCATATGCCACCCGCACGGTCTCGGCGGCATCAGTGGCGCCGGTGCATACCTCCCTGTATGAGGGAGAGGGAATCTTGCTGTTGGCATATCCGGCTTCCGTAGCTTCCACTCCGGGCACAAGCGAGAAGAAATGCTCCGTGCCCCAGAAGCATCCCCCGGCGAAATAGATTTCCTTCATATCCTTGTCTATGGTTTTGTGGATGCCGCCGGAATCTCGCTCCGAGGCATTCCCGGAACATCCGCAGAGCAGCACACACATCGTTATTATCAGAATCATACGCATCATCGTTACAACGTTCCCATCCATACGGTGGTTCATCAGCTTTTAGTGTAGTGGCCATGGCCTCGACATCGTCTCGCGCATGATTGCCATGCCCCGGCGGTCATTTTTCTCATGGCATGATTAAATCCAAAAATATTTATTAACTTTACAACCTCATACCGCAAGGGAGGATTAATCGACAAAACATCCCGGAATCGCCAATATGATGAATATGTTTCTAAAATATAGCTTGTTGACACTGATTGGGCTGATCCTTTCGGCAGTCTCCTCATGTAGTCATGACAGGCAAAAGACGGGCAATGACGAAATGGAGAAAATCGACAGGGAGATGAAGTCCCTTATCGATAATGCCATCTCGGAAAGAAGTGCCGGAGACGGGGACGCTGCGATCCGGATGCTCGGTAAGTGTATCGGAATGCCGGAGAAAGAAGCAGGTCCAAGCTCGGCGGCGCTGGTGTCGCAGGCGATGCTGCAGCTTTACAATACGTTCCAATCGGCAGGGAGATGGCACGAGGGAGCAGTCTGGTTTGATAGTTTATACAGGCATACGCCGCCTTTCATTGCTGAAAACTGCCAGAGGGATCTGAATGTCTTTACTGCCATGAGTCTGTCGAGAGACGGTCGGGATTCGATAGCCGAGGCGATTATTGAAAAGGCATTGCGTCTTCCCGCACATGATTACACCGCATGGAAGTATTATCGCGACTATGCATACGCCTCCGCCATTATATACGCAGACCTGGGGAAAACCGACAGGTCTATCAAGTATGCGGAGAAGGCTCTCGAATATGCGAGGCAATGCGAGTCAGATAAAGACCCTGATAAATCCAACGGCAAAAGTTATGTGATCTCCATTCTCGGCAATCTGTATAAAAGGAGCGGAAGACTGAAAGAGGGGTCGGCTCTTATAAGGGAAGGCATTGAGAATGCCGTGGCGCAAGACGACACATTGGCGCAGATCAACGGATATAATGCATTGACGGAGATGATGCTGTATTGGGGAATCAATACCCAGGCCAATGACTATTCCCGCAAAGCGATGTTGTTGCTTGACAGCTACACAGGCCTGATAGAGGATCCTCTCGTGGCTGCCATTACATACGCCTACCGGGGAAAGGTGAAATCTCTCCAGAAAGCTGACTCCGCGATGTATTTCTGGCACAAAGCGGAGGAGATATCCGGAAAATTGCCCTATACTTTCGGCATGGATGAGTTGGATCTGCTTGTAAGCGAGTATTATCTGGAGACGCATGATGGATTTCCGGAGGCTAAAGGAAGACTTCGCCGGGTAGTGGCCAACGCCTCAGAGGATGTCGCTGCCAAAGCGTATTACCTTCTTGCGCGTATCTCGCGTGAGGAGGGCGATGAGTCTGCTGCGGTCATGTATGCCGACTCTATGCTTGTGGCGAGACAGTCTGCCCGTAAAAAGACATTTATGCCCGGCGGAAATGCCTTAGGGCTTGCAATAGCCCTTGAAAACGGAGACGACGTCAAGACAAGATTGTTTTCAAAAGCGTTGCTCGAGGAGTATGAAGACAACACTGATCCGATGAATACGAGGCAGCTGACTGAAATAGTGGCGCGCCATTATCTCAGCGAGAAGGATATCGAGGTCGCCCTCGAGAAGGAGAAGATGAGAGACCGGATCATTTTGATCGGCATAATCCTCGGAGGCTCCGTTCTGGTGGCTGTATTGGTGATAATAAGCATGCTTTACAGGAGCCGGCTGGCGAAAGCACGGCAGCTTCTTCTGGAGCAGAGATTGAATTCCCTTCTTTCATCCAATTCCATCATTATGACGAGACTTGAGAAGGAGCAGAAGAGGAATTCGGAAATACAGAGCAGGCTTGACATGATTGTCGGCAGCAGTGTCGAGCGCCGTAAAATAGGTGCGGATGCGATATCCAAGGTAAAGACTTCCGATGGATTGGGCGATTTCCTCGTGAGATTCAACATCCTCTATCCGTCATTCATCTCGAACCTGAAAAGGCAGGCGCCAGACATAGGCAAGCGGGAGCAATTGTTATGTATGCTGATTGTGCTGGGATGCGACACCGAGCAGATCAGCAATCTCATGTGTGTGGCGCCGAAAAGCGTGAATATGGCAAGATGGCGTCTGCGTAAGAAACTCGGCCTTACCTCCGACCAGTCGTTGGATGTGCTGGTCAGAGATATGGCCGAGGAATCCGGATCTATCTGACGACTTTCTCGATTTTACTTGTCCCGTCGGAATATTCCGTACGGATGAGATAGATGCCGTGGCCCGGATTGCCGCATTTCATGCCTCCAGGCGTATATATACTTCTTTTCACCAGTTTCTTTTCGTATGTTTCCGCCTCCGGAATGCCGCTTCCGGCAACGCCGATGGCATCCGACTGTACGCTTGTGAGTATCTGTCCGTTTTCGTCATGAAGCACGGCCACCACCCGTAACACTGTCTCCGGATTGAAGAAGTTCTCTCCCGAGAGGTTGATGACTTCCGACACGTCAAACATGCAGCTTGTCTCATACACATCGTCGACGCTTATTTCCGCAGGCAGCATGGAGCTTCCTTCTTCTCCGTCGGAGAAGGCTATGGCCACGTGGTCATACCGCAGGTCGGAGATATACTCCGGGCCGAAATTGAAGATGTCGGAATAGGGGCCTTTAAGGTCGTCGAATGTATTGCCGTTATAGTAATTGGCCTGCATCCATTCCGGATCATGAAGGTTGTCTGCTATGAGGATATAGCTTACTTTAGGGATATTCAGTTAATGGCGTCAGAGTATGGCTGCGAAAAGGGGCGAGATTCCGATATATGCCTCAAAACTGA
>CANQRV010000020.1 GCA_947626355.1 uncultured Muribaculaceae bacterium | reverse complement strand
ATTTTTTTGATTTCTTCACTCATTGTCCGTTAAAATCTTTAACTTTTTAGTCAAGATTTTTCAGGACTAGACACCATTTCAGGAAAGGGATGTAGAGCCCCTTGAAGCGTCGGGCGCAGAAGCGCCAGGGATCCTCCACATTGCGAGCCGAGAAGAAATAACCGGCCGTGATGAAGAAGAGGGGCATGTGGAAGGTGTAGATGATGCGCGTGAGCATATCTGGGGCCTCCGCGTGTCCGATCACCATGAGGATGATGGCGAGCCCCTTGCAGATGGAGATCACCGTATTGCGTTTAGCCGGCTTGCCCTGCACAGTCATAGAGATGCCACCCTGCGCAGACTGCCGCGACATGGTCTGAGTGGTCAGTACGGATTGAGAGGTCTGCTGAGAAGCAGACCGAGTGGCTTGTTGGGTCTGGTTAGCCTGTATATCTGGATTCATGATTTCAGTTACTACGAATACAGCCGCAAAATTACAAATAATCCCCGACACCGCCACCAATATAAATTCCCATCATGCAGGTTTGGCTATCCGGAAAATCTTTGTAATTTTGTAATGCAATGGTGGAAAGAAGCCCCATAAAATCAAAAATCATGACAGAGGAAGAAGAAATAAAGCTATTTGAGCGCATTCGCGAAAATATCCGTAAGGCGCAGCGGGAGCTATTCGAGCGCAAGGCGAAGCTCGGCGAGAGCATCGTCATTGCCGACGAAGACGGCCAGCCCATCATCATCAAGGCCGAGGATTACCTCAAACGCTACCCCCGGCAATGAGGTGTGAATAATCACTGAGCCACCTCGCAGGCTTGTCTTTCACGACATGAAGACAGAGTGGAGCTTCCGGGAATACCTTGAACAGCACAACGAGCCTGACCCGTTGTGTGACGGCCACCTGGAAGACTGCGAGCGTATCCTCTACCTCGACCGACGCGCCACCCCTCCGACGTCGCCTCAATCCTCTTCCTCCTCGCCGCCCTCTATATCAGATGAAGATTAAGACTTATTCTTTCTCTCACTGATTTTATCTTTTAAATATAAATAGCCTAAATATAAGGCACCATATCCGGCCATACACCCAAGTATTACCCAGATAAGGCCGGGGCAAGCGGCTTCGGCGATTATTATGATCAGCACCGCCCACAAAATAATTCCTATCATAGTATGACAATTCAGTTATAGTACATTATAGATGATGATAAGAACAGAAATATTATCATTTACAGAGTATTGCTACTTATAAGAGACAGAGCCTCCGGTCAATCCATTCATATAGTCGATGAATATCTCTCCTTTAGAGACATACTCCGGCATTGCAAGTCCTAACCTCTTAAAGCTCGGCAATAACTTCATGATTTCCTTATCCATCACATCTGCCTTTGATTGCATGTACGAACTCATATAAATATCATATAGCTTATCGACGAGCATTTTTACCGCTCGTCTCTGGGCTTCCTCCTTCTCACCGATAGCCACAAGATATGTCAGCGAATGGTCCGGATGCGTTAGTTGCTCTCTGATCTGGTCGACATTAGACGTCATCTTCCACCATCTCACAAGAACTATAATCGATATGACTATATACACGATCATAACGATGAGCGTGAATATCGCGAAACCAGACATTTCATCGTCATGGCTGGAATAGCCATAGTAGCCATAATCAGCAAAAGCGTTAGCCGCTAACAGCACACCGCCACATAGAACAGCAATTTTCTTCATTTCATCAATTAATTATAACATTCATTAACTATTTTGCAAATATAGCCATTCTTCCCAAATCGCACAATATGTTTAAAAACATAATAAGGGTCTTGCACGAAGCCAATGGCAGCCTGAATGTGAAATTGCAATCCAGTATTAAATTTATTCGCTATACAGCCTCTGTTTTGGGAAATTATTGCTATCTTTGCGAGTGTAATGACGTTTCAGATGATTGACCTACAAGCTGACATAAAGGAAAATGACCTTCTGGCACTATCGCCGGAACTTCTCAGCATATTGCTTAAAGACCACACTTTGAGCACAGACGCCAAGCAGGTCAACATCTTTTGGGCTACGGACAACTATGCTCACAAAGAGACTGGCTATCAGTATAACGACCAAATCACCATCGAGGCCATAATAGGAGAGAATGGTAATGTCATCGTGCCACGCTCTTTGAAATCACGAGAGCAGCAGAAGAAACGTAGCCGCAATATGGCCGAGATATTCACGCCATCATGGGTATGCAACAAACAGAACAATCTCGTCGACGAGTGCAAGTTTGAACGCAAGAACGTCTTTAACACAGAAATCGACGATGCAGACACCATAAAGGAGATGGGGCTTCCGGGCAACGGTCTTCATTCATGGATCGTGAATCCGGAGCCGATCGCTTTTCCTAAGGGAATGACATGGTGGGATTATGTGAAAGACAATGTGCTTGAAATAACATGCGGTGAGGCACCATATCTCGCAAGCCGCTACGACACGGTAACCGGAGAGCCAATCGCGCTTGAACGCCGAATAGGTATTCTGGACCGCAAACTCCGTGTTGTCAACGAAAACACCACTACATACGATGAATGGATGAAGGGTGCTATGCAAGCCTTCAAGAGCACATATGGTTATGAGTGGCAAGGCGACAATCTCGTGCTTGCCCGCAAATCGCTACTATACACGTTCATCGATTACTATCGTGCAAGATTCGGCGCAGACCCACAACTAAAAGACCTACTGTATGTGGCTAATATAGTTTCGTGGAATATCTGGCAGATGGATGGTCTCAAAGGAGTGATTCCAAACAGCTGCAAACGAACCCCAATACCTCAATATACAGGCAATTTAATTGAATTTGGAAACGGGGAACAGCCGCTGACACAGAAATTTTCAGAATGTCCTGGGTGCAAGAACAAAAACATACATGCCCACAATGGCATCAGATGCCTCATCATGGACTGGGAGGAGGGCAAACCAATAGAGTTCATATCCCTAATGAAGCACACATGACATGGTTTCGCTTAGACTCAATACGGATATTCTTGATTCCATCATCATCGGTAGGGTGGAGCCGCACATCTATGCATTTACGACAGAGACAGTGCCAAACTATCTGAAAGTAGGCGACACATATCGTGCAGTAAGCACCCGTATCAAGGAATGGTCATGCGTATATCCAAATCTAAAACATATCTACACCCATTCAGCCCGCATTGACGATAACACTATATTCCGGGATTTCTCCGTTCATGATTTTATTGAAAACAGTAAACGGAGACACCGCCTGATGCCGGGGGATATCCCTACAATACCTTATTATTCCCGCGAATTCTTCAAGGATGCCACGCCAGCCGATATTGATGAAGCAATCGATGACATCACCGAGAGCGCAGTAAAAAACGATGGCAGGTATAGTCTATACACCTCGGATCATCTTCCAAAGATATTCACATATACCCGGGGGGCTTCATTTGAACCTCGTCAGAATCAGGCAGAGGTAATCGACAACTTTGAGAAAGCAGTCAATAATGGCAGAAAGAACCTGCTTATGTTCGCTGTGATGCGCTTCGGCAAATCTTTTACTGCCCTATGTTGTGCAAAACAGATGGAAGCCAAGCTGGTGTTGGTAGTATCCGCAAAGGCCGAAGTGAGGGATGAATGGAAAAAGACAGTCGAGAGCATAGGTAATTTCGAGGGCTACATCTTTGCCGACAAAGAGAACCTTTTACAAAGTTCCACATTCCTTCGTGATTCCTTAAATGAAGACAAGCGCATCGTCTTGTTCCTGACCTTACAGGATCTTCAGGGTGACGGCATGAAACATAGCCATCTGGAGGTTTTCAGCCTACCATGGGATCTCCTTCTCGCCGATGAGACACATTTCGGTGTTCGGGCAGAACATTATGGCAAAGTTCTTGAAAAAAGACATAATTTAACAAAAGCCCAGATAGCAGCCGAACAGGAGAGGCAAATGAAAGACATGGTCACTCTGGATGATCTAGACGATATCTTGAAGGAATTACATACCAATATCACGATACATCTATCCGGAACACCTTACCGCATCCTGATGGGAGATGAGTTTGATAAGGAAGACATAATAGCATTTGTCCAGTTTTCCGATATCGCGGATGCTCAGAAGGCATGGATTGACAAACACAAATATGACGACTCTGTAGCCGAATGGGATAACCCGTACTTTGGATTTCCACAGATGGTTCGTTTCGCATTCACTCCCAACAAGACCTCACTCGACAAGCTTGAAGAGTTGAAAAAGGCCGGAGCAACCACTTCCTTCTCGGAGGTGTTCCGCCCAAAAGCCATGACACCTTCAAACAGTGATTACAAGAAGTTTGTCCATGAGGAAGTAGTCCTCGACTTCCTGAAGGTCATAGATGGCTCGAAAAATGACACCAATGTGCTTGGTTTCCTCGATAATGATCGCATCAAGCAAGGCAATCTATGCCGACATCTGGTAATAGTGCTACCTTATTGTGCTTCGTGCGATGCGCTTGAAGAATTACTGAAGACGCACAAGGAAGAGTTTCGCAACCTCTGTGATTATGATATTGTCAATATCTCCGGATTGAACAGAGACAAAAAATACAAAGACACAGCAGTCATAAAATCCTATATTGCAGACTGTGAAGCCAAGGGGAAGAAAACGATAACCCTTACTGTCAACAGGATGCTGACGGGAAACACTGTACCTGAATGGGACACCATGATTTTTCTGCGGCAATCATCATCTCCGGAGGAATATGACCAAGCTATTTTTCGACTTCAGAATCCATATATCGTAGAGTATAAGGACAGCGGACATCAGACTGTGAAACTCAACATGAAACCGCAGACTATACTTGTTGACTTTGATCCTGAACGTATATTCCGTCTTCAAGAGCGGAAAAGCCAGATCTACAATGTCAATATCGAGAATAACGGCAATTCACGACTCCGCGAACGTATTGAAAAAGAGCTTTCAATATCTCCGATCATAACGCTTGACCATAACAAGCTCCGGGAGGTAACAGCTACCAACATCCTGGATGTGGTCAGAAATTATGCCGCCACAAAAAGCATGGTTGACGAGGCATCCGACATGCCTGTAGACCTTTCTCTACTGGATGATGAAAAAATACGCAATCTGATTACATCACTGAATCCAATCGATTCAAAGAAAGGCATATCAATCAAAGCCCACCAGACAAAAGGAAATGGCAACGACGTTGATGCTTCTGCATCAGGCGACACCTATAGCAACGGTCAATCTTCCAATGCCACTTCTGGCAACAGCAATTCTAAGACCAAAGAAGAGGATTCTGAGGAAAAACAGCTGCAAAAAAAATTCGCGACATATTATGCGTTGATACTGTTTTTTGCATTCCTAACCGATGACGATGTCTCAAGTCTTGACGACATTATCTCTGTCATGGACTCCTCTCAAGATAATATACGTATATCCAATAATCTCGGCCTTTCAAAAGATGTGCTCAAACTGATAAAAAACAATATCAATGGATTCACCCTCAGCCGACTGGATTATAAAATCCAGAACACGAATTCAATCTGTCACGATTCCTCGAAATCCACTTCGGAAAAGGTAACTGCCGCTTTGACTAAATTCGGACGCATGTCAGCATCCGAAATAGTAACGCCGATTAAAGTTGCTAATGGAATGGTGGCCATGCTTCCGGAAGACGTATTCTCTCACGGTCCTGTTTTGGATATCGCATCAAAGCAGGGTGAGTTCACCATAGCTCTGTTAGATCGATTCGGCTCTGCAGTTGCTGATAAGATTTTCTCAGTCTGTACTTCAAAACTCGCCTATGAGTTTACACGAAAGATATATAAACTTCTAAATATCTCTACTCATCAAATTTTCAAAGACATTACATCTTATGATTTAATTAATCCTAGTAATAACACATTATTAGAGCAATTAAAAGCAATGAATATATCTACAGTTATCGGAAATCCTCCTTATCAGATACAAAACGAAGGATATGGAAATGGAGCCGATCCAATTTACCATCATTTTATTGATACCGCACAAACTCTATCGTCTCGCGTATTTATGATACATCCAGCTCGTTTTTTATTTAGGGCAGGTAAAACCCCAAAAGCATGGAATGAGAAAATTTTGCATGACCAACATTTCAAAATAATCAACTTTTGGATAAAGAGTACTTCTGTGTTTCCTAATGTGGATGTAATGGGTGGTATCGCAGTATCGTTATGGGATAAAAACAAGAATTTCGGAGCAATAAAGACTTTTACAGCCCATGCAGAATTGAATTCAATACTAAAAAAGGTGAAAAAATTACGGCATGACTCATTTGCAACATTAGTAGGACCTCGCGAAGCTTATGGCCTTACTAAGTTCCTATATGAGGAACATCCGGAACTTGCGAACAGACAAAGTCAAGGCCATAAATACAGTCTTGGAGCTAATGTTTTTGAAGTTTTGCCTGAAATCTTTTCCGACAGCGAAAAGGACGACTGCATAAAAATATTTGGACGTTACAATAACAAAAGAGGAACTAAATGGGTTAAGTCCTCATATATAGATAAATACAATTCATTTCCATACTATAAAGTAATTGTACCAGAGGCAAATGGAACAGGTGCTATTGGTGAAGTACCTGTGACTCCAATAATAGGCATACCTATAATAGGTGCACCGGGAATAGGCCATACAGACACTTACCTCAGCATCGGTGAGTTTAAAAGTGCTGAAGAGGCATCAGCATGTTTAAAATACGTAAAATCAAAATTTGCAAGGTGTATGTTGGGGACCTTAAAGGCAACTCAACATAATCCAAAAGATACTTGGGCAAATGTTCCGTTGCAGGATTTCTCCGACATGAGTGACATCGACTGGAGTAAAAGCGTTGATGAAATCGATGCTCAACTCTATGCCAAATACAGTCTATCTGAAGAGGAAATCGCTTTCATCGAATCGATGATAAAACCAATGTAAGCAATAGTCATGGCAAAAGGTAGTGTAATATTGACTCATCTCATAGATGGTGATCCTCAAGGCATTAGAAGAGTGATTATGAAGAACAAGCCATGCGAGATGTATATAATACCTCGCTCGTTGTTCTCCGAAGCTAAAGTCTGCAAAGCAATAGACCTCAAGCAGCCTGCACTTTATGTCCTTCTCGAAAATATCAATTCCTTTGCCAATGATAAACCCAAAGCTTACATAGGGCACGCCGAAGATGCTGGCAAGAGAATTGAACAGCATATCGGAAGTAAGAATGATTTCTTCCAGACAGTTCTGGTTTTTGTATCCACCGACCATTCCATAAACAAGGCAGATGTACAGTATCTTGAATATATGGCAATCAAGACAGCTAAAGAAGCAAATCGTTTTGATATGTCGTCAAATTCCCAAAGTGGCACATCTCCTCACCTAACACCTGAACAGCTAGATATTATAGATGAGTTTCGTGAGTATGCCTGGTTACTTACTTCTTTTGCAGGTTGTCGCATCTTCATTAAGCCGATCTCCCAGGCTACATCAAAAAAACATAAAGGGAATGAACGATTTCACATATCGTGGGATAACATTAACGCATACGCGCTTTTTGGACAAGATGAAATGGTTCTGCTCAAAGGAAGTGAACTCCGCAAAACCACAGTTGCATCAGCCAAACCCGAAAAACGAAATGCAATGCTTAATAAAATGCTCTACGAAGGCATCATTGAAGATAAAGGCAATAATTATGTCCTACTTTCCGACAAGGCTTATCCTTCACCAAGTACTTGTGCGTGGGTTTGCACCGGTACCGGCTTAAATGGTTGGGATCATTGGAAAAATGAGAAGGGACAGACTCTAGACTTTGTATTCAGAAAATCGGGACATTGAATCGCACGACAATTCGGAATACGACATCTGAGATATGACAACGACCAAGATTGAATGGACTGATAAGACATGGAATCCGATAACCGGCTGCACCAAACAATCGACCGGATGTCTGCATTGCTATGCTGAGGTGATGTCTCGACGCCTGAAGGCGATGGGACTAAATAAATACGTTAACGGCTTTGCTGTCACGCTGCATGAAGATTGCCTTGAAGAACCACTTAAATGGAAACAGCCTCACAACATTTTCGTGTGCTCAATGAGCGATATCTTCCATGAGGAAGTGCCGTTTGAATTTATCGACAAGATGTTTTCGGTTATAGAGAATACCCCACAACATCGCTACCAGATTCTTACAAAAAGGGCTGAACGAATGGCTGAGTACTTATCATCTCACAAAATACCTGAAAAAATTTGGCTTGGAGTAACTGTAGAAGCGCAGTCTTCTCGTTTCAGAATAGATTATCTTCGCCATCTACAGGCATCCGTGAAGTTTCTCTCCTGCGAGCCATTGGTGGAAGATCTCGGAGAACTCGATCTTACAGGGATAGACTGGGTGACTGTTGGTGGAGAAAGCGGCCAGCAAGACCGTTCCATGCAGGAATCCTGGGTTGTCAACATCCGACGGCAAGTAGAGCGTCGAGGTGCCCGTTTCTTTTTCAAGCAATGGGGTACATGGGGTGCCGACGGCGTCAAGCGAAGCAAACACGCCAACGGCAAGCTCCTAAACGGAGAAATCATCCAGGAAATGCCAGCCGTTTGACCGTTTTTTTGAAATTTTGGTTGGGATTTCGGATTTTTTATATATATTCGCAGCTTTATAACACATTCCACTACTAAATCTCTCTAAGTTAAAACATATTCTACAACCAACAGCTTTTTGATATGCTACCGTTGACCACTTCTATCGATGAGGCTTATGAGCTCGGCATGATAACCGGCTGGACCCGCCGTTTCTGCCGCCAGAACGATATCACCACGATACTGCATATCGTGGCAATACACACCGAGTTTCTTCCGTATATACATGGCTGCGGCGACAGTATATACGCGGAGCTAATGGGTATCATCAATAGATACGCCCCCCTGCTTCCCCCTCCTCCGGAAAAATACATCCCGAGTCCACCAAAGATGATTATGCTTCAGGATAAATTGAATATCCTCAGCTTTCAGGAACGCAGGAGGCTCAACAAATGGATTACCGATCGCTTCAAATTACTCGACAAGCAAGTCAGAGTGGCTTTCAAAATTCTCGGCAAAGCCGACAATGCCATCAAGGCCGCTCTATCTACGGATGATCTCAATTTGCTATCACTAAATTGCAGAAACCTTGACAATGAGAAGGCCATTATAAGATATCTGAAAGCCGTCAGGGAAACAATCGAATCCTCGACCGCACATATTAAGCTGAGTCTGAAGCCTAAGTGGCTTTACATGGCGATGGATCTGAACAAGGCATATCTCTTCGACGACATTCCCCGGATAGACCCTGACGAGAAGGATATATATGCAATCATCAACAGTTACGGTTTTCTGTCGAAAAAGGAAAAAGCCACGCTCACGGAGTTTGCCGTCACTCACGAAGGAAACATACCCTATCTTTATATAGCAAAGCTGTTTATCCTGCGGCTCTCAGGCCGAAATGGCGCCATCCTAACCGACTATTACGGCATCGGTCCTTCCGGCCTAAGGGCGTCAATCCAGGACCTTGCCGTGCGATATAAGCTCAGCGAGGCATACATCCGCCAGATCACGGCCGACAGACCGACACTTCCGTTATACCTCAACAACAAGGTGCACGACTACCTTCATGGCCTGCTCAAAAGCATCACGGCCCTCGAGGATCCGGTGTGGGACAGGATCCAGCAGGAGAACATGCTTGACGAACCCCTCAGAGACACTGTGTTCCTCGTGTGCTGTCTTGACGGAAGATACAGGTTGGAACGTCTTGAAAGCGATGACACCAAGTATCTGGTCGACAAGGAAATTTTCAGACATTTCGACATCAACGGAATCTTCTGCGACATACGATACGAGGCAAGATGCATGGATGAAGATTCCGAACCTCTGGACATCCTCGAATACATAACGCCGGCAGACTTGATCTCCCACCGGAACGCCAGAGAGCTCTGCAGCGTCTACGCCAGGGCGCTTCGGAAAATACGCAATCTGACCGTAATCCACGACAGATACGTGATGCCGCCCGCATACATCCCGGAGGAGGATGATGCCGGCGACATGATGATACCCACGTGGGATTAACGGATGAGGGCGGAGAGCCGCGGGGTCAGGGCCGGGGAGGCTACGAGGATTGAATAGGGGCGCCCGGGACGGAAGTAGACTACGTCGGCTCCGGCTTCCTCGGCTATCAAGGCACCTGCCGCTATGTCCCATAGATGGAGGTCCATCTCCCAGAATCCGTCGAGAAATCCGGCGGCGGTATAGCAGAGGTCGAGCGCGGCGGAGCCCCGCAGACGCACTCCCCTCACCTCCACGGCCACACGCGCGAAGTTATCGAGGTTGTTGTCGGGATTCTCATGGCGCGACACGGGAAGGCCGGTGGTCACGACGGCCTCGGCGAGACGGTTCTTGGGCGGACAGTTGATGGGCTTGCCGTTGAGCGTGGCGCCACATCCGCGCACAGCGCTATACATCTCGTCGAGATAAGGAGCGAAGACGACGCCCAGCTGCGGCACTCCATCGTATTGCAAGGCTATCGAGACGCAGAACAGAGGCAGACCCTGGCTGAAGTTGGTGGTGCCGTCGAGAGGGTCGATCACCCACTGCCATCTGTCGCCACCGCTCTCCCCCGACTCCTCGGCGAGGATGGAATGATGCGGGAAACGCTCCTTGATGCGGGAGATGATGAGGCGCTCCGACTCCTTATCGGCTTTCGTCACAACGTCGTAGTCGTTGGCTTTGATGTCGACGGCGAGATCACGCTTGCGGAAATAGGAGAAATGTATGGCTCCGGCCTCGCGGGCCCAGCCCTCGACGACGGGGAGCAGTTGCTGGAGATTAATGGTTTCGGTCTGCATACGTTTATACTGGTTATCGTCTGAAACATGCCATAGGCATGTCCCTACATTTTTCTAACAATCGGGGAGGAGGAAGGGTTCTTGCTGGAGCGCGGCGTCTCAGGTGAAGAACGCCTGCATGGTGGCGTCGTCGAGCACGTGGAAGATACGCTTTCCGCCGGGGGTGAAGGAGGGGTCGGGCAAGGCGAAGAGATCGGCCACGAGATGCTCCATCTCGTCGGCCGAGAGGCGTCGGCCGCGCTTCACGGCCATACTCCGCGCCATACCCAGAGCCACGCGCTGCATCAGCGTCTTCGCCACCTCACCGGCCGACGCCGGGGCTATCGACCGGTCGGAGACGGAATCAAGGATCTTTCCCACGACCTCACCGGCACTCACGTTGCGGAGTACGGAAGGGACGGAGACAATCTGCCATTGCTCCTCCTCCAGATACTCGAGGCGGAAGCCGAGCTTGTCGAGCTGCGACTCGGCCTCGGAGAGGGCCAGGCGCTGCGACTCATCGAGGCGTACCGTCTCCGGAAACATCACCCCCTGCGCGGGATAGCCGGCGCCGCGCATACGCTCAAGATACCCCTCGTAGAGCACCTTGACATGGGCGCGGTGCTGGTCGATGACCACAAGGCCGGAGCGCATGGAGGTGACGATATACCTCAGGGCATGCTGCACACAGAGCGGAGCGGAGGAAGCAGCCGTCTCCTCCATGTCGGGGAGCACTCCCCCTCTGTCGGCGTCGCCCTGCGACTCGGCATGCGAGAGGGTGTCGCGCATGAACCGTTCGTAAAGGCTCTCCCAGTTCTTCGGGTCCTGCGCATGCTGCGGCGCGCCACGGAGCGGCGCGGAAGATCCACCGGCCGGTTGCGCTCCGGAGCCGGAAGCGGCAGCCGGGCGACAGGAGGATTCCCGGGAGAAAGGCGTCCCTGAAGATCCGCCGGCGAAGGGAGAGGCCGACGGGGGCTGCTGCGGCATCGCGTCGAAGGGATTGTAGCCGGCCGGAATGTCGAGCTGCGGCGCCTCGGGCGTCTCCCCCTTGCGCAGGGGGTCGAGCGGCAGCACGTCGGAGTTGAAGTCGATCGACGGCACGGCACCATACTTGCCGAGGGCGGCCTTCACCGCCGCCGAGAGGATAGGCCATATCTCCGACTCATACTCAAACTTTATCTCGCTCTTGGTGGGACTTATGTTGACGTCGATGCTCTTGGGGTCGACCTCGAAGCGCAGGAAGAAGCATGGCTGCGTGTCGGCGGCTATCAGATGCTCGTAGCAGCTCATCACGGCCTTGCGGAAATAGGGGTGCTGCATGTTGCGCCCGTTGACGATGAGATACTGCAGGGCGTTGCGTCGCCGCGCGAACTCAGGTCGGGATATGAACCCCGAGACCTTCACGAGCGAGGTGTCGACCTCCACGGGAATGAGCTGGGGATTGAGGGTGTTTTTCCATAGGTCGGTGATGCGCTGGCGGAATGAGGCGGCGCGCAGGTCGATGAGACGTCCGGTGCCGGTGTCGAGCAGCATGCGGAGGTTGTGGTTGACCAGCGCGAGGCGCTCGAACTCATGGATGATGTTGGTGAGCTCCGTGCTGTCGCTCTTGAGGAACTTCCGGCGCGCCGGCACGTTGAAGAAGAGGTTTCTCACCATGATGTTGGTGCCGGCGTCACACGTACATGGCTCCTGGCTCTCGACCTTCGTGCCTGCTATCAGCAGGCGTGTGCCGAGCTGGCTTGAGGCTACGCGCGTCTTGAGCTCAACCTGCGATATGGCGCAGATCGAGGGGAGGGCCTCGCCGCGGAAGCCCATGGTGTGGAGCGTGAAGAGGTCGGAGGCCTGCGTGATCTTGGAGGTGGCATGGCGCTCGAAAGCCATGCGCGCGTCGGTCTCGGTCATTCCTTTTCCGTTGTCCACCACCTGTATCAGTGTGCGCCCGGCATCCTTGATATAGATGCGGATGTCGGTGGCCCCGGCGTCGACGGCATTCTCCACGAGCTCCTTGATGACGGAGGCGGGGCGCTGTATCACCTCCCCGGCGGCGATCTGGTTGGCCACCGAGTCGGGCAGCAGTCGGATCACGTCACTCATCGGCGCCCTCCTTCTCGGTTTCCCCGGCAGACTCCTCCGGCTCAGCGGCGGATTCTTCCACAACTACATCCTCCACAGCCTCAGCCGGAGCGGACTCTCCGGTTTCGGAGGCCTTATCCCCGGTCCCGGTGGAAACGCCTTCTTCTGTCCCGGCGGTCTCAACGGTCTCTTGCGCAGCCGAAGCCGCCTCGGGGGCGTCGGCGGGAGTGGTGGCGGGCATCTCGGGAAGCACAGGGCGCTCTTCGAAAGTCTCCGGGAAGAGCGGCGGCAGCGAGAGGTAGGTTGCGAGATCGTCGGAAATCTCGCCGAGGTCGTCGGCCCAGTGGAGGCGGTCGCCATACCATTCACGTTTCGGACGTATGGCTTCGAGCCACACGAATTTCTGGAGATACTGCTGCGAGCGTTTCACGAGGAAGAGGGGCGTGACGGTGCCGGAGACCTCAGGCCACATCTTCAGCTTCTCGAGGTCGCGCCCCGCCATGTCGATGGTGAGGAAGGAGCTCTCGGCATTGACCATGCGGTTGTAGGTGGAGTCTTTCTCCATCGGAAGGAATATGGCCTCTACATTGCCTGAGACATCGAGTCGCTTCAGCTCGCTGTTCTCGAAAGTGGCGAGCATCCTTTTCCCTGCCAGCTGGTTGTAGAAATCCTCGTCGATATACTCGGCCATCATCCCCGATTCGGGGAGGAGCGCCCAGTCGGCGGTCGAGTCGTTGAAATGCACGCTGATGACATTGCCGAACACCTGCCTCTCGCCGCTCCACACCACGGGCTTATGGATCATGTGGAGCATGGAGTCGCACTCCACGAAGACAAGGGTATCGGCCACGCCCTGGAGGTCCTGGCGGAAGAATCGGCCGTGATTATAGGCCCAGGCTACATGAAACTCCTTGTCGACCATCAGCGATGAGTCCCTGACAACCGCCGGAAGCGAATCTGGCGGGAGCGGCATATCGGGCTGCCCGGGAAGCGGCGGAAGGGAGTCGGCAGGCATGAGGGCCGGCACCTCGCCGAGGGCTATCGAATCGCCGGCGGCAGCCGACGAAGGGAGAGGAGCGCGGCCGGAGGCGGAGAGCGTGTCGGGCGTGGCCCAGGCACGCAGCAGGCTGTCGGGCCACACCTTGCGTGTGATGATATAGGTCTTGATGGTGTCGGCGCGGAGGAAGAGGGAGTCGCCCTGCGAATACTCGATGAGCATGGGATATTCGGCGGCCCACGCCTCACGCGTGGAGTCGTTGTAGAGGCCGAAGCCGCCCACGAGCACCGACTTATGGGCAGTGTCGGTGAGCACCATCGGGAGGGGATGGCGCAGGGGGTCGCGCGACATATAGGCGCGGCTGATGCGCGTGGCCTTGTCGTAGATGATGGAGTCGCCTTCGAGAGTGGTGACGTTCATGTTGGAGTCGCGGTGGAGGATGATGGAGCGCGAGGTGAGCTGCGCGTTTCCTGCCTGGGTGTCGTAGACGCCCCTGGAGGTAAGGATGGTGTCGTTCTCGCCTGTGATTTCCGTCTTGCTGACGATGCGGGCGAGATGGGTGTCGGTATTGTAATAGAGCGTATCTGTGCGCATGGTGAATCCGTCGCGGTTGTTGACGAGCACCACGTCATGGTAGAAGTCGGCGTTCTTCGAGGCCGGGGAATACTCGCCGTAGACCGACGTAAGGGTGTTGACCTTGTCGTCGATGGTGCCGCCGCAGGCATACCATCCGAGTTCGGTCGCGAGGTCATAGTCGAGCGAGTCGGTGGTGAGGGTCACGTCGCGGTTGATGAGCCTGACCTTCTGACACGACGAGCCGGCGCGGAGCCGTGCCATACGCCCGTCACCGTCGTAGAAGAGGGTGTGGGCATACACGAAGAGGGTGTCGCCCTGCTCCATGCGCACATTGCTGAAGGCGTCGAGCGAGTTGAGCTCCGGATAATAGTATGCCGAGTCGCAATACATCCACATCCCGGCCTGGCGGAACCTCACGTTCCCCTTGAGGATCTGGTATTCCGTGGTGTCGCTCCATTTCATGGGAGTGCGGTAGAGGCTGTCGGCGTTCTCGAGAAACACCTTGTCGGTCTGGTATCTGTTGGCCGAGGGAATCACCGGGCGTATCGGCCTGCGCAGCGGCGGCCGGCCGTAGCTCTGCTCCTCCTGCTGGCGGCGAGCCTGTTTCTTCTGCTGCGAGCGCGCATAGGCGTCATGCCCGAGGCTTCCGAGGAAAGTCACGAGCAGACAGGCCACGGCGGCCGCCACACACTTCGGATCGAGACGTTGCATAGAAGCGGAAATGCAGGTCAGGAGATCACTTTATCCAGCCGGAGTAGGTGAAGTCGCATCCGCCCCAGCCGTCCTCGATCCTGACGTAGGTGTCTTTTATCTTGTTTTCGAGCCATTCCTTCACTATCCGGTTGCGCTCGTGCTCCTCATACATCTCCTTGATCATGTTGTAGTCGTCGGAGAGGTTTGCGCGGTGGCCCGGAATGCGGTTGGTAAGCCTGACCACTGCCGCGATGTCGCGGTTCTTGCGGGCGTCCTTCATCACGAAAGCCTCGGAGAGGTCGCCGGGCTGCATGGTCTCTATGCGGCGGGCCACCTCCGGCGGGAGGTCCTGCATCTCGAATCGTGAGGTGCCGGTGTTCTGGTTGATCATGATGCCGCTGTTGTTGCGGGTGTCCTTATCCTGCGAGATGAGCCTGGCGGCCGTATCGAAAGAGAACGAGCCGGCCACGATCTCCTTCCTCACGGAGTCGAGGCGCACCACGGCGTTGTCGAGATCCTTCTGGCTCACGTGGGGACGGAGCAGGATATGGCGCACGTTTATCTGGTCGCCGCGCTTCTCGATAAGCTGGATGATGTGGTAGCCGAACTCCGTCTCCACAATCCGCGACACCTTCTTGGGGTCGTTGAGGTTGAAGGCCACGTTGGCGAACTCGGGCACGTAGTCGGCCCTGCCTGCGAATCCGAGCTCGCCGCCCTGCATCGAGGAGGCGTCCTCGCTGTACAGGATTGCCTGGGTGGCGAAATCGGCCTCTCCGCGGTTCACCTTATCGGCGATGTCGCGCAGACGCGCCTTGACGTCCTCGATCTCCTGGCGGGGCACCTGCGGATTGAGCGAGATGATCTGGGTCTCCACCTGCATCGGCACGTAGGGGATGCTGTCGGGGGGCAGGGCGTCGAAGAACTTACGCACCTCATTCGGGGTTGCCTTGACATCCTTGGTGAGGTTGCTCTTCACCTGCTCCACGATGTAGTTGTTGCGCATGATCTCCACGAGCTGCTGGCGCAGCATGGGAAGGGGCTTGCGGAAATACTCCTCCACCTTCTCCTTGGAGCCGAGGTTGGCCACGAAGAAATTGATGCGCTTGTCGACCTGCTGCTGCACCTGCCCCTCCGGGGGCTCTATGGTGTCGATCTTGGCCTGGTGGAGATAGAGCTTCTCCACAGCCATTCGCTCCGGAATCACGCAGTAGGGGTCGCCGGATATTATCTCGCCGTCGCTGCGCATCTGAAGATACATCTCCTCTATGTCGGAGCGGAATATGGCTTCGTCGCCGACAATCCACGCCACCTCGTCGACAACATTATTCTTTGGCTTGGCGAATCCGGCCAGGGCGCCGGCCGCCACGACTGCCGCCATAGGCAGTAATATTCTTGCATTTCTATTCATCGTCGTATAAAATATATCTGTCGGGGCGCCGGGCGCCCGCGGTGATTTCCATTGTCAGTGAGCATGCTGGGCCACCATCCTGCCGGCCACCGGGTCGTAGTCGTAGGTGCGGAGCCGGCCGTCGTCGATGGCGGCGCGGAGCAGCGAGTTGAGGAGGCTTCTCTCGGAGGCGGCTATGTTTCGCCTGTCGAGGATGCGCTCTATCTCCACGGCGGCGAAGTCGAAGGGCATCGCGTCGCCGGTCTTGCGGTAGTCGTAGATGTGGAGCATGTGTACGAATCCGTTGTAGGAGGTCTCGAAATACGGCGACGACTCCACGAATGCGTCGGGGTCGTAGAACCGGTAGGGAATCTGCTCAGCCACGCTCTGCCAGTCGGTCCATCGGTCGCCGAAATAGTCATACTGCACGGCCTGCGGCGCCACATCGCGGTCGAGGGCGTCGACGCTGGCCGAGGATGCGTTCTTCACGAGCTCGCGTGCTCTGGGGAGGGCGGGCGAGCTCTCGGCCATCTTCACGTAAAGGCCCCTCACCACAGGACGCTCGAGTGTCATCGAGGCGCGGTGGCGCAGGTAGTAGGCGTTGACGCTGTCGGGGTTGACCTTTCCTCGCGACGACTCCCTCACCTGGGCAAGATAACAGCTCACGATAAGGCGCCGGCGGTAGGTCTCCACCATGCGGTCGATGGCCTCCGGGTCGGGGAGATTCCGGCGGGCGAACTCGTCGAGGAGTATGTTCTCGAGCCAGGAGTCTACAATGGAGCGGAACATATCCACACTGTCGGCATAGGAGAGTCCGGAGGGAATCTGCGCCACCACCTCGGAGAGGGAGAGCGCCGTGTCGCCGACGGCCACGAGCAGACCGTCGGCGGGAGCAGGAGCCGCGTCGCCGCGCGAGCATGCCGGGGCGCCGATCGCCGCCGCGAGCAACGTCAGCGGCAGCAGGCGCTTCGGCAAATGCGCGCCGAAGCGCGGCAGCAGGCGTGAAGCCCCGCTGCCGCGCTCGAGTGATGCGAAAATCCGCAGTGGTCTCAATTGCGTTTTATTTTCTTTAGTTCCTTTTCGTTGACCGTTACGGGATAGGTGTCCTTGAGGCGTGCCACCCACTCATCCATCAATACGTTCTGGTAGTCGCTGATTACCTGTCCCTTGACATCGCTGACCTCTTCGGGCACCTCAATGAGGCGGGGCTCATAGAGGAAGATGTCGGTGAAGCTGCCTGTGGGCCTGGCGGTGCCGGTGGCGAAGAAGAGGGCGTCGACCTGCGGATTGGCGCCCTTGGCCACGAGCACCCTTTCGGCCTGGGCCTTACCGGGGAACTCCCTGCGGATGGTGACGCCTATGGTGTCGCCGCCCAGAGTGTTGAGACGCTCCTTCACGAGGGCAGTGACGGAGTCGCCGACGGTCTGCACGAGATAGCCCTTCACCCTCGGGGCGTCCCACTTATACTCGTCGCGGTGGGAGGCGAAATATTTCTCGAGGCCCTCCTTGTCGCGCGAGGCCTTCTCCCATGCCATCTGGTTGCTGATGTTGAAGAGGAGCGTGCCTTCGCAGTATTCGTTGAGAAGATTGCGGTAGTCGTCGTTGACGGCGGCGAGTGCCTCCTCCTCGGCATCGAGGAGCTTGCGGTTGGCCAGACGTTCCCACGAGAGGTCGAAGATATCGCGCGCGGCATCGGCATCGGCGCCTTTGGCGGGAGCCATCATAGCGATGAGCTCGGAGGCCGGTAGCGGCTTGCCGTCGATCGCGGCTATGGCTATGTCGCCGTCGGGAGCGGTGGAGAAGCGGCTGATGTAGACTGAGTCGAGGCCGTTGGCGAGCGCCTCGCGCATGGCGGCGAGGTTGGCGGAGTTGAGGTCGGTGTCATGCTTCCTTGCCATCATCTCGTTGTGATGTCGGCGCACCATGCGGTGACGGGCGTCCTGCGGCGACTGCATCTTCCGGAGCACCTCGGCCTTCACCTGCTCGGTGGGCATCGACTTGCGAGAGTCGAGCTTCTTGATGATATGCCAGCCGAACTGCGACTCGAAGGGAGCCGTGATGTCGCCGGGAGCGGCTGCGAAAGCCACCGAGTCGAAAGCGGCCACCATCTCGCCTGAGCCGAACCAGGGAAGCAGGCCGCCCTGACGCCCGGAGTTCTTGTCGTCGGAGAGCTGCGCCGCAAGCTTCTCAAACTGTCTGGGGTCGTCTTTCACGATATTGTATATGCTGTCGATCTGCCGGCGCACTTCGGCCTTCTGTTCTGCCGTGGCGTTCTTGGGCACCATCTTGAGGATATGCTCCACCTTCACCTGCCCGCGCGCGGGGCGGTGCTTGCCGCCGAGAAGGATGTGATAGCCGACTCCGGAGTCGATCACGTCGGAGAGTTCACCCTCGGCGAGGGTATAGACGGCTGTCTCGAAGGGATATGGAAACTTGCCGGCGGCGATGTAGCCGAGATGGCCGCGGTTGGTCTTCGCCGAGCGGTCCTGGCTGAACCTCACCGCTATGTCGTCGAAAGTGGCGTCGCCGTCGGCGATCACCTTGCGCAGGCTGTCGGCAAGGGCCTTGGCCTTGACATTGTCGGCGTGCCGGCGTGTCTTGCCGATCATGATATGGCTGGCCTCCACTTCCTCGTCCATGCGGGCCATGGTCTCGTCTACGAATGAGAGGATATAGGTGCTGTCGTTGAGATAGGGGGCGGCGAGCTCGTCGCGATACTGCATCGTCTCCTTGACGTATGAGGCGGCGGTGTCGAGGCCGTGGGCGCGGGCGTCGGCCACCTTCAGCTTATAGACCTTGAAGGTCTCCACGTAGTCTTCGAGCGACTGCGGCTCTATCTGCTGCTTGCTGTTTTTGTTGTAAAGATATTCAAATTCCGATTTAGGCACGTCAACGCCGTTGACGGTCATGATGACAGGGTCTTTGGCAGCCCAGGCCAACCCGCATGCGGCGAGGCCGAAGGGAATGACAATCTTTTTTTTCATTTGGACGTTTGAAAATAGATGCTGTTTTCTTGATTATCGGCAAGGGCGACACAATCCGCCCCTGTCCGCATATAGACTAAACGGCCTCGGCAGCCAAAAATTATGAATCGGAATAAAAAGCTGCTTAATTTCCCATCTCGGAGATGAATTTCACCTTCACCAGTCGCACTTCCTGGTCGGAGTAGTCGGAGCCGAGCTCCTCGAGCAGGAGGTCGATGCTGTCCGACTCCGTCTCGCGCAGGGTGTCGGTGATCTCGTCGACACGGTCGTCGTCTATCACCTCCTCGATGAAGTAGTCGATATTGAGCTTTATGCCGCTCTCCACTATCGACTCGAGCTCGTCGAGGAGCTCGTCGAAGGTGATTCCCTTGCTGTCGGCAAACTCCTCGAGGTCGATCTTGCGGTCGACGGCCTGTATCAGGGAGACCTTGAGCTTGCTGCGGCTGTTGGTGGTGCGCACGCGGATATCCTCGGGGCGTGTGATGTCGTTGTCTTCCACATGGCGCCTGATGAGCTCCACGAATTCCTGGCCGTAGCGTCGGGCCTTTCCGGCGCCTACGCCGGGGAGGGCGGCGAGCTCCTCGAGGGTGACGGGATAGAATGTCGACATGGCCTCGAGCGCGGGGTCCTGGAAGATGACGTACGGAGGCAGGCTGAGCGAGCGGGCCCTGTGCCTGCGGAGGTCAACGAGCATCGCGTAGAGCGACGGGTCGGTGACCGACGAGGAGCTGTCGTGGCCCCCCAGCTCGAGGCTGACCTCCGAGAAGGTGCGGTCTTTCACCACCATGAATCTCTTCGGGCTCTCCAGAAACGCCCGTCCGACGTCGGAGACACGCAGCTGGCCGCAGGAGTCCATGTCGCTGACGAGATATCCCTCGATGACGCCCTGGCGGAGCACGGCCCTCAGCAGCGTCTCCTCCACGTCGGAGGCGCATCCCACCACCTCGCGCGTGGAGGGGTGCTGGCGGAAAGCGGCGCCCCCGATGCCGCGCATGATGTCGATGATGAAGTCGGCCTTGTATTGCTCGCCGAGGCGCAATATGGTCTCGATGGCCCAGCAGAGGAGCTCGGAGGCCTCGGTCTCCTCTCGCGGCGTCAGGCAGTTGTCGCAGTTGCCGCAGTTGTCGCTCCCGTATCGCTCGCCGAAATAATGGAGCAGGATGCGGCGCCGGCATATCGACGACTGGGCGTAGCTCTGTGTCTCGGCCAGCAGCTGGCGCCCGATCTCCTGCTCGGCGGGTGTCTTGCTCTGCATGAGCTTCTCGAGCTTCTGTATGTCTTTCGGGGAATAGAAGGCTATGCAGCGTCCCTCTCCCCCGTCGCGTCCGGCTCGTCCTGTCTCCTGATAGTAGCCCTCGAGGCTCTTGGGGATATCGTAGTGCACCACAAACCTGACGTCGGGCTTGTCGATGCCCATGCCGAAGGCTATGGTGGCCACGATCACCTGCACGTCTTCCATGAGGAAGGCGTCCTGGTTGGCGGCGCGGGTCGCGGCGTCGAGGCCGGCGTGGTAAGGGAGGGCCTTGATGTCGTTGACGCGCAGGGTGTCGGCGAGCTCCTCCACCTTCTTGCGCGAGAGGCAGTAGACGATGCCCGACTTGCCGCGCATCCCCTTGATGAAGCGTATCACGTCGCGGTCGATGTCCCTGGTCTTGGGGCGCACCTCGTAATAGAGGTTGTCGCGGTTGAAGCTCGACTTGAAGACCTTCGCGTCGAGCATCACGAGATTCTTCTGTATGTCGTACTGCACCTTTGGCGTGGCCGTGGCGGTGAGCGCGATGAGGGGATGCTGCCCCACCTCGTTGATGATGGAGCGGATCTTGCGGTATTCGGGACGGAAGTCGTGGCCCCATTCCGAAATGCAGTGTGCCTCGTCGACGGCGTAGAACGAGATTTTGACGGAACGCAGGAAATTGATGTTCTCTTCCTTGGTAAACGACTCCGGAGCGACATAGAGAAGCTTGGTGTGGCCTGACGCCACATCCGACTTCACCCTGTCGACCGCCGCCTTGTTGAGGGAGGAATTGAGGAAATGGGCCACGCCGTCGTCGTCGCCGTAATGGCGCATGGAGTCGACCTGGTTTTTCATCAGGGCGATCAGTGGCGAGATGACGATGGCAGTGCCTTCCGACATTATGGCGGGAAGCTGGTAGCAGAGCGATTTGCCGCCGCCGGTGGGCATCAGCACGAAGACGTCTTCCCCGGAGAGAAGCGTTGATATGATGTCGAGCTGATTGCCCTTGAACTTTTCAAATCCGAAGTTTTCTTTGAGCGCCTTCAGGATTGCATTCTGGTCTACCATAGACAGGAGAAAATCGTTTAAACTTCACTAATCTGTTGAAAGATATACAAAGTTAAAAAAATTTCCTGTAAAATCTATAAGAAAACGGAGAAAAATCATATAAAAAAAGCGGCGGAGCCGCAGTTTCCGTGGAAATGCGGCTCCGCGCCCTGCGGAGGTATCGGGCTCCCGGCCTCTCAGTCGGCCAGGGCTGTCTTCTCGTAATGCGCCTTCTTCAGCTTCTCGTCGACATATCTGTCGTCGACCACAAACTTCCTGACGGGCTCTGAGGGGACCTCATACATGGCGTCGACCATGATCGTCTCCACGATGGAGCGGAGCCCGCGGGCGCCGAGCTTGTATTCGATGGCCTTGTCTACGATGAGGTCGAGGGCCTTGTCGGTGAATTCGAGCTCCACGCCGTCGAGCAGAAACAGCTTCTTATACTGGCGGGTGATGGCGTTCTTGGGCTCCGTGAGGATGCGCCGTAGCGCATCGCGGTCGAGCGGGTCGAGGCTGGTGAGGATCGGCAGACGGCCGATAATCTCGGGGATGAGGCCAAACGACTTGAGGTCTTGCGGCAGCACGTAGCGCATGAGATTCTCGCGCTGGCGCTTCTTGGCGGCCTCGTCGTGGCCGTAGCCCACCACATGGGTGTTGAGGCGGGAGGCGATCTTGCGCTCGATGCCGTCGAAGGCGCCGCAGCAGATGAAGAGGATGTTCTTGGTGTCGACCGGAATCATCTTCTGCTCGGGGTGCTTGCGGCCGCCGTTGGGGGGCACGAGCACCGTGCTCCCCTCGAGGAGCTTGAGCAGGCCCTGCTGCACACCCTCTCCGCTGACGTCGCGGGTGATGGAGGGGTTGTCGCTCTTGCGGGCTATCTTGTCGATCTCGTCGATGAAGACGATGCCGCGCTGTGCCTTCTCCACGTCGTAGTCACACACCTGGAGCAGGCGGGTGAGGAGCGACTCGATGTCCTCGCCCACATATCCGGCCTCGGTGAGCACCGTGGCGTCGACGATGGTGAAGGGCACGTCGAGCAGGCGGGCGATGGTCTTGGCGAGGAGCGTCTTGCCGGTGCCGGTGGGACCCACGAGGATGATGTTCGACTTCTCGATGTCGACGTCATCCTTGGCGTCGGCCTGCTGTATGCGCTTGTAGTGGTTGTAGACGGCCACCGAGAGGTATTTCTTGGCGTCGTCCTGGCCTATCACATACTCGTCGAGGAAAGCCTTGATCTCCTTCGGCTTCGGAATCTCGCCCGCGGGGGCGTCCTTTCCCCCGTCGGTCTTCCTGCGCGTCTTGAGCTGCGTGTCGCGGGCCTGGTCGATGAAGGTGATGCAGTCGGTGCAGAGGTTGAGCCCGTCGAGCACCGTCACCACCGGATTCTGCGGAGAGTCGGGCATCCCGCACATCGAGCATGAATGTCCTTGTTTTCTTGGAGACATAATATATGTGTTGGGTCGGAGGGATTAAGCGTTGTCTTCTTTCTTTCTGGAGTTGACGAGGATCTTGTCGATCATGCCGTATTCCTTGGCCTCACGCGCGATCATCCAGTAGTCGCGGTCGGAGTCGGCCTCCACCTTCTCGAAAGGCTGTCCGGAGTGGTCGGAGATGATTCTGTAGAGCTCCTCCTTGAGCTTGAGGATCTCGCGTGCGGTGATCTCGATGTCGGACGCCTGGCCCTGGATTCCGCCCATCGGCTGATGGATCATGACGCGTGAGTGAGGGAGGGCATATCGCTTACCCTTCTGTCCGGCCACGAGGAGCACGGCTGCCATCGACGCGGCCATGCCGGTGCATATGGTGGAGACGTCGCTGTTGACATACTGCATGGTGTCGTATATTCCGAGGCCGGCGTAGACGGAGCCGCCGGGAGAGTTGATATATAGCGAGATGTCTTTGTCGGGGTCGATCGAGTCGAGATAGAGGAGCTGCGCCTGGATGATGTTGGCCGAGGTGTCGGTCACCTGTGTCCCCATGAATATGATGCGGTCCATCATGAGGCGGGAGAAGACGTCCATCTGGGTGACGTTGAGCTGACGCTCCTCGAGGATGTATGGATTCATGTAGTCGGCCAGGGGCACTGCGACGCTGTTGTCGATATGGCGGATATATCCGTCGAGCGTGTTGGAATCGAGGCCCTTGTGGTTCACGGCCCAGTTCCTGAAATCATTGGTCATGTTCATATTGTTGATATTTGAATTTCAGAGAGCAAAAAGTGTGCCAGATATATAACAACCGCCGGGGGCGAATTGTATGAAGCCGCCCCCCGGGAATTGTGGGGAGCGGCTGGATATGGGTGCCTGGCCGGAGGCCGGGAAAAGGCGGCTTACTTGTAGAGCTCCTTGTATTCATCGGCGCTCACCTCTTTCTCGTCGAGCGTGACGTTGTCGTGGATAGCGGCGAAGAGCTTGTTGGTGAGGGTGTTCTCGTGCAGGCGCTGATTGGCGTTCTTGTCCTTGAGGATCTCGCGGGCATAGTTGTCGACGGCCTCCTCGGGAAGGTTGGCGATGCCGTACTGCATGATCTGGCGGTAGACGATCTGGCGGGCGGCCTTCATCATGTCGTCGTCGTCGACGGTAATCTTGAGGTCTTCGGCGATCTTGTTGCGCACGAGGTCCCAGCAGAGGGCGGGGCGCATCCCGGTGTATTTCTCCTCTACGTTCTCATCGGTGATGTCCTCGTTGTTGTTGATGAGGAAGTCCTTGAGCACGTCGTCGGGGAGCTGGAGGTCGCCCACGGCCTTCATCACGGCGTCCTTGGCGTCGATGCCGAAGCGGTAGGAGGAGTCGTTGACGAGGCCGGCCTCGATGATGCCTGTGATTTCCTTTCGGAAGGCGTCGAGGTCAGAGGCCTTCTCCTTTCCGAGCACATTGTCGAAGAATTCCTGATCGAGCTCGGCGGGGCGCACCACGATGATCTCCTTGATGTCCATCTGGAAGTCGCCGTTGTAGCTGGCGGCGTCTTTCTTGTCGACGTTAAGCATGGAGGAGAGCTCGGCGGGATTGCCGTCGCAGGTGGCGTAGGGGTTGAAGACCACCACGTCGCCGACGTGCTTGCCGAGGAAGAGCTGGCGCTGCTCGTCGCTCTTGAAATATTTCGGGGATACGATGCCGTTTTCCACCACAATGCCCCCCTCGGCCACGGTGCCGTCGGGGTTGAGCTGGGTGATCACGCCCTTGACGAGGGCGTCGGCCTCGACCTCCTCGCCGGGGATCTGGCGGGAGAAGCGCTCGCGCATGCGCTCCACTTCCTCGTCTACCATCTTGTCGTCGACCTTGATCTTGTAGTAGGGGATGTGGAGGTCCTTGCTCACGGGATCGGAGATCTCGGGAGCGAGGCCCACGCGGAACCTGAAGACGAACTCGGCGTTGTCGATGTTGAAATCGTTGTCCTTCTCGGGCACGGGGTTGCCGAGCACCTGGAGCTTGTTTTCCTTGATATAGTCGAAAATGGCGTTGCCGACGGTCTTGTTGACCACATCGTATTTCACGGCGTTGCCGTATTTCCTTCTGATGAGGTCGGCGGGCACGTGTCCTGGGCGGAAGCCGGGCTCGGCATGCTTCTTGCCGAAGTCCTTGAGCTGCTGTTTCACCTGGTCGGCGTAGTCTTTTTCTTCAAGAGTCACGGTGATTTCGCCGTGAAGATCATCGAGCTTGTCGTAGTTTACGTTCATTTTTATATCTGTTGTATTTCTTTGTCGGTGGGCTGGCCCGAAGGCCGGAATTATTGCAGCCGCAAAGGTAAGAAATTTTATTGTGGCTGGCAAATGCGCGCGGATGAAAACGATAAAAATGACCCGGAAGGGGGCGTGTCAGTGCATGAAGAAGGCGGTGAAAGCCTTTTCTGTGTCGAAGTGGTCGCTGAGTCCGGCGGTCTCCCTGGCGCTGTGCATCGCCCATATGGCGCATCCCATGTCGACGCCGCTGAGGTCGAGCTGCGAGGTGAGGATGTTGCCGAGTGTGGAGCCTCCGGCCACGTCGCCGTGGTTGACGAAATACTGGCAAGGCACCTTGGCCTCGCGGCAGAGGGCGCGGAAGACGGCTGCGGAGCGGGCGTCGGTCATATACTTGCAGTTGGCGTTGATCTTCACCACGGGGCCGCCGCCGATCACGGGATGGTTGGTGGGGTCGTATTTCTCGTTGTAGTTGGGGTGCCAGGCATGGGCGTTGTCGGCCGAGATGAGGAAGGAGGAGGCTATGGCCTGATGGAATGCCTGCGGGGCGTCGGGCTCGAGGCATGCGGTGACGCGCTCCGCGAGCGAGCGGGCGAAGGCGGAGGCGGCGCCCTGCTTGGTGGAGGAGCCTGTCTCCTCGTTGTCGAAGATCATGATCATGCGCGTGGCGGGGCATGGCTTGTCGGCCGAGAGCTCGAGGGCCTCGAGGGCGGCGAAGGCCATCGAGAGGTCGTCGATGCGCGCCGACTGGTAGTATTCCCCCTCCAGGCCGCAGACTCCGGCCTTCTCGTAAGGATAGAGGCAGAGCTCGTAGTCGAGGATCCTGTCTGGCTCCGTCTTGAGCTCGCCGGCGAGCATCAGGCGTATGAAGCCGCCGTTTTCGGAGGCCTGTCGCAGCTGCTCCCTGGAGAAGTAGCCGAGCACGGGCTTCATGTCTTTCTGCACGGAGAGGGGGTTGCCCTCGTTGACCTGACGGTTGAAATGGATGGCGAGATGCGGAATCGTGGCCACGGGGCGCCGGAAGTCGACCAGACGCGTCTCCGGCTCCAGGGGATTGCCGGAGTCGAGCATCACGCGGCCGGAGATGGAGAGGGGCCGGTCGAACCAGGTGTACATGATGCCGCCGCCGTATTTCTCCACATTGAGGCCCACCACTCCCCCGTCGCCGTAGATCTCGGGGTTGGTCTTGATCTTGAAGCATGGGCTGTCGCTGTGGGCGGCGATAAGGCGGAAGCCTCCCTTCGAGGGGAGCTCCGTGCCGGGGATGAAGGCGAAGATGGCGGAGTCGTTTTTCGTCACGTAGTAGCGGGCGCTCCTGCGGAGGCGCCAGGGCTCTCGGGAATCGAGCTCCTCGAAGCCGAGGTCGTCGAGCTCGCGCTTCATGCGGGCCACGGCCATGAAATTGCATGTCGACTCGTCGAGACGCTCGAAGAGCCTGTCGATATCATTCATTTCTGTCGGATGTTAGATATATATGGTTGAGGGCCCGGAGCACATTGCAGAGGGTCTGGGCCCAGTAGGCCACGAAGTCGTCGTGGCATTCGGAGTATGCCTCCTCCGCGCGTTCACCCTGGGTGTCGCTGACCACGGAGATGAAGTTGTAGAGGGGCTGGAAAATGTCGGCCAGGCATTCGGCTACGGAAGCGGCCACCGGAGTGTCGCTGTATTTCATGTCTTCCTCGAAGGTCTCCAGGAAGACGTCGTCGGGGCCGATGAGCGACTCCACGCGCCGGCGCACACTCTCGTAGAAGTCCTCGTCGACGTATGAGGCCGGGATGCCTCCCTCAAAGTCCGGCTCGACGCCGACGGCCGGCCTGATGTCGATAAACTCGTAGTAAATCCTCGGCAGCAGATGGAGCATGGTGTCGATAAACTCCGACCTGTCTGTCTCGCGGGCCTCCTCGAGGGCCGAGCAATAGCGCGCGCAAAGGGCGCTCAGCTCTATGAGGCGGTGTCTTGAGAGATCATTTTCCATATATTCCTATATATATAAGTTGTGGCGGTGTATGTAGCGGAGCACGTCGTCGGGCACGAAAAAGGCCATGTCGCGCCCCTCGGCGATCTGCCGGCGTATGAAGGTCGACGAGATCTCCATCCGGGGGGCATCGGCGGCCAGAGCCACCCCCGGCGGCGTGTGCTCCGGCATGGGGTAGCCCGGGCGGGGATAGACTATGATGCCGAACTCCTCGAGGATCTCGCGGGCGTTGCGCCAGCGGTGGAAGGAGAGCCATGAGTCGCTGCCCACCACCAGCGAGAAGCGGCAGTCGGGATGCTGCTCGCGCAGGCGGCAGAGGGTGACGTAGGTATAGGAGGGCGCCGGCAGATGCATCTCGAAGTCGGAGACCCTCACGCCGCGGCATCGTGCGGCCACCAGGGCCGCCATGGCGAGGCGGTGACGGTCGGGGGCCGGCATGCTGTCGGTCTTCAGCGGATTTCGGCGCGACACCATCAGCCAGAGCTCGTCGAGACCCGCGAACTGCGACATATAACCGGCCACTATGGCGTGGCCGGTGTGTATGGGGTCGAAGCTCCCGCCATAGATGCCTATGTGGCGCATGCCTCGGGGAAGGTCAGGCTATGAAGTCCTTGATGATGCGGCGGGTCTCCTCCACGGCCTGGTCGAGATTGTCGTTGACCACCGTGTAGTCGAACCTCGGAGCGAAGCTCATCTCGTATTCGGCCTTGTCGAGGCGCTTCTGGATAGACTCTGGGCTGTCGGAGCCGCGGCTGGCGAGACGCTCGCGCAGGGCGTCGATGCCCGGAGGCAGGATGAAGATGGAGAGGGCGTCGGCGCAGAAACGCTGCTTCACGTTGACGCCGCCCTTCACGTCGATGTCCATTATGAGGTTGCGCCCCGAGGAGAGCACGCGCTCCACCTCCGAGCGGAGGGTGCCGTAGAAGGTGCCTGCGTAGACCTCCTCCCACTCCACGAACTCACCCTTGCGGGCGCGGCGGGCAAACTCCTCGGCCGTCATGAAGTAGTATTCCCTGCCGTGCTGCTCGTTGCCGCGCGGCTGGCGGCTGGTGGCCGAGATCGAGAAGCCCAGCTTGAGCTCCGGGTCCTGCATCAGCCTTTCTATGATGGTGGATTTGCCGGCTCCTGAGGGGGCCGACATGATGATGATTTTCCCTCGTTGCTTTCCGGTATTGGTTTTAAAGTCCATAATTGAGTCTCAATATTTATATAGTCGATTTAAAATTCATGTATGCGCCGCGCTCAGAGCACGTTGAGCACCTGCTCCTTGATCTGCTCGAGCTCGTCTTTCATCCTCACCACGATCTTCTGCATCCCGGCGTCGTTGGATTTCGAGCCGAGGGTGTTGATCTCCCTGCCCATCTCCTGGGCGATGAATCCGAGCTTCTTGCCCACGCCCGACGACGCCTTGCCGTCGTCGGGGCCCATTGTCTCGAGGAAGTAGTGCATATGGGCGGAGAGCCTCAGCTTCTCCTCGCTGACGTCGAGCTTCTCTATATAGAAGATGAGCTCCTGCTCGAGACGGCCGCGGTCGTATTCGATGGAGGTGAGGCGGGAGAGCTGCTCCTCGAGGCGTGCTCTGATTTTCGGCACCCTCTCTTTCTCATATGGGTCGATGTCGGCGAGAAGGCTCTCGATGTTGGCTATCTTGTCGATGAAAAAGAGATACAGCTTTCGGCCTTCCCGGAGCCGCGACTCCACGATATTCGCGAGAGCGTCGGCCACGGCCTTCGAGAAAGCCGCGACATCGTCGGGGTCGAGGTCGGCGGTCTCGGCGCGGAGGGCGTCGGGGAGACGGAGAAGCACGGAGTGCCAGTCGGCGGGGTGTGGGATGCCGAGGAGCTCGTCGAGCTGCTCTATCTGTGCCTTGTAGGCGCGCAGGGCGCCCGAATTGAGCGAGGCGGGAGCCTCCTCGCCGAGCTGCTCCACATTGGCCGAGAGCTCCACCTTGCCGCGCTCCACCACGGGAGCGAGCATATTGCGCGCCTCGATCTCGAGCTCGCGCATGCTGGAGGGTATGCGGCAGGTGAGGTCAAGCTGCTTGCTATTCAGCGACTTGATCTCGACTGTGATTTTTTTATGTGGCGAAGAAGCCACCCCGCGGCCGAAGCCGGTCATGGAAAGAATCATTACACAGCGTCTTTAAAGGTAATACTCACCGCAAATTTAGCATTTTTTTATTGATTTATTGCCACTATGCAATCGAAATTTGCTATATTTGCGTTTAATTAGTCGGAGATCCGGTAGGCATCCGGCTCCGCTTTACCCACAAAACCCAAAACAATCATACATATATGAGCAACGACGAATTATTGAGAACGGTGACGGCTCGCGCCGAGAAATGGCTCGGGCCCGAATACGACGAGGAGACACGCGCCGAAGTGAAAAGGATGCTTGAGGCCGACGACAAGACAGAGCTTATCGAGAGCTTCTACAAGGACCTCGAGTTCGGCACGGGGGGCCTGCGCGGCATCATGGGCGCCGGCACCAACAGGATGAACATCTACACGGTGGGCGCAGCCACCCAGGGTCTCGCCGAGTATCTTCTCGACTGCTTCAAGGACCTTCCGCAGATCAGCGTGGTGGTGGGCCACGACGTGCGCCACAACTCGCGCAGGTTTGCCGAGATGGTGGCCGACATCTTCTCGGCCAACGGCATCAAGGCATATCTCTTCGTCGCCTGCCGCCCCACTCCGGAGGTGTCGTATGCCATCAGGCGTCTGGGCTGCCAGAGCGGCGTCAACATCACCGCCAGCCACAACCCCAAGGAATACAACGGCTACAAGGCCTACTGGAGCGACGGCGCCCAGATGATCGCCCCCCACGATGTGGAGACCATCGAATACGTCAACCGCATCAAGGACGTCAGCCAGATCCGGTTCCAGTCCGACAGGGAGCTCATCCAGATCATCGGCAAGGACATCGACGAGCCCTATCTCGAAGACATCAGGGCCCTCTCGCTCAGCCCGGAGGCCGACAGGCGCCACGCCGACATGAAGATCGTCTACACCCCGATCCACGGCACAGGCTCGATGCTGATCTTCGACTCGCTGAAGCGCTGGGGCTTCAACAACATCATCCACGTGCCCGAGCAGGACGTGCAGGACGGCGACTTCCCCACAGTGGCCTCCCCCAACCCGGAGAACCCCGAGGCCATGGCCATGGGCATCGCCAAGGCCCGCGAGACAGGCGCCAGCATAGTGCTCGCCTCCGACCCCGACGCCGACCGCATAGGCGTGGTGGTGCGCGACAAGAAGGGCAACTACCAGCTGCTCAACGGCAACCAGATCGGCATGACGCTCCTCTACTACATCATCACCCGCAACGCCGAGCTCGGCCGACTCACGGGCAATGAGTATTGCGTGAAGACAATCGTCACCACGGAGACAATCAAGCGCATCGCCGAAGCCAACAACGTGAAATGCTACGACTGCTTCACGGGCTTCAAGTGGATCGCCGATGTGATGCGCTCGCTCGAAGGCAGGGAGCGCTACCTCGGGGGCTGCGAGGAGAGCTACGGTTTCCTGGCCGAGACGTTCTGCCGCGACAAGGACTCCGTGTCGGCCATCTCGCTGATGTGTGAGTGCGCCGCATGGGCGGCCGACCAGGGCCTCGACCTCTATGAGCTGGTGATCGACATCTACGCGAGATACGGTTTCTCTCGCGAGCGCGGCGTGAGCGTGGTGCGTCCCGGCAAGACGGGAGCCGACGAGATAGTGGCCATGATGAAGGGCTACCGCGAGAATCCGCCGAAGTCGCTCGCCGGCTCTCCGGTGACGGTGATCAAGGATTATGCCGACCTCAACTGCCGCGACCTCAGGACCGGGACGACGGAGAAGCTCAACTTCCCGGTGACCTCCAACGTGCTGCAGTTCTTCACGGAGGCGGGCGACAAGGTGTCGATCCGTCCTTCGGGCACGGAGCCGAAGATCAAGTTCTACGTCGAGGTGCGTGAGGATATGCCGTCGAAAGAGAGCTACGAGGATACGGTGGAGAAGGCCGAGCGCCACATCGACGACGTGCTGCGCGACCTCGGTGTGAAGTAATAAAGAAATACAAAGAGACAGCGAGGGGTGAAAGGCGCCGCGGCGCCTTTCACCCCTCGCTGTCTCAAACCTATGGCGGGGGGTATTTGTTAGATTGGTGTAGATTGCATTATCAAGACTATTCAAAACCCAAACCGCAGATCAATGTCGCTCTCCAATCTCCATATCAGGATTATCCTCATGCTCGCCATGGGCGCCGTCTTTCTTCCTGCTGCGGCCCAGATTCCCATCAAGGTCAGCGCGGTGAGGCAGGTGCGCCCCGACTCGGCCGACGTGGCCTTCGGCACCAGGCGCCACTTCTGGCGCGCCGCCGGCGAGGTGTTCGGCTTCAACATCGGCCTCTGGGCCTTCGACCGCTACGTGCAGAACGGCGACTACGCCCATATCTCCTGGCACTCCATAAAGGAGAACTTCAAGCACGGCTTCATCTGGGACAACGACAAGCTGGGCACCAACACCTTCCTCCACCCCTACAACGGCTCGCTCTATTTCAACGCGGGGCGCGCCAACGGCTTCAACTACTGGCAGTCGAGCCTCTTCGCCATCGCTGGCTCCGGCATGTGGGAGCTCTTCATGGAGTGTGAATATCCCTCCACCAACGACTTCATCGCCACCCCTATCGGGGGCACGGCCATCGGGGAGGTGCTCTTCCGCGCCTCCGACGCCGTCATCGACGAGCGCACGCGCGGCGCGCGCCGCTTCGGCCATGAGCTCGCCTGCTTCCTCATCTCGCCCATGCGGGGCCTCAACCGCATCATCACCGGCGAGGCGTGGCGCTACCGTCCCACGCGCGGACGCCTCTACGGCATACCGAACTTTGCCATCCGTGCCTCGGTCGGGATGCGCACGCTCGTGCCCAGAGGGAAGCTCAACCAGACGCATGTCGGAGCCGTGGCCCAGCTCGATATGGAATACGGCGAGCGCTTCGAAGTGAAGTCGACGAAGCCCTACGACTACTTCACCATCCGGGCGCAGATCCAGGGCATGAAGTCGCAGCCCGTGCTCTCGCAGCTTGAGATCAAGGGGCGTCTGCTGGCCCGCGAGATCCTCGAGTCGCGTAAGTCGAGCATGAGCATCGGCCTCTACCAGCATTTCGACTATTACGACTCCGACACCATCGACGGCATCGAGAAGGTGCCATACAAGCTCGGCATCCCGGCCTGCATCGGAGCCGGCCTGATGTTTCGCGACTCCGACACGAAGCGCTGTGTGCTCGACTTCTACACCCACGTCAACGGGGTGATTCTCGGCTCCATCCTCTCTGACCACTACGAGACCGACGAGCGCAACTACAACTTCGCGTCCGGTTTCTCGGTGAAGGCAGGCGCCAACCTCGTGATCGACAAGGATAAGTTCTCCATCTCGGTCAACCATGAGTTCTACCGGCTGTTCACGTGGAGCGGCTACCGCTACGGCACCGACCTCTCGAAAGTGGACTACCGCACGCTCAACGTCCAGGGCGACAAATCGGCGGCCTCGTTCAACGTCACGGAGGTGCGCGCCGACTGCAGGATATGGAAGAAGCTCTATGCGAGTCTGAGCTTTACCAACTATATGCGCACCACCCACTACCGCGACTATCCCGACGTGCGCTCGTCGTCGTTCGACCTCAACCTGATGCTGGCCTACAAGTTCTGAACGTTGAGTAATGCAACAACCGATGGGGAAACGTGCCGGAGGCACGTCCCTACATGCCGGCCTTTATGGATTATTATACCGGGCCGGAATTTTTTCGTAACTTTGCCGCGCGATGAGAAGCACCTTGACCCTTCACCCTTGCGCAAAGCGCCAATCTGCCGAAAAACATACCGGCGACATGAACCTGCGAGGGCGCGGAAGTGTTGGATAATCAGAAAGTTTTATCATCGCTAAAAATCAGAAGACCATGTATTCGAAAACCTCCTGGCCACCGGCCACAATGATTTATCCGTTGCCAGCGGTGCTCGTCACCTGCGGAGAGACGCCGGAAGAATGGAACATGCTGACCATAGCCTGGACCGGCATCGTGTGTTCCGACCCGGCGATGTGCTACATCTCGGTGCGCGCCGAGCGTGCCTCCTACCCGATACTGATGCGCACCATGCAATATACCATCAACCTGACCACCGTAGAGATGGCACGTTCCACCGACTGGGCCGGCGTGCGTTCCGGAGCCCGATACGACAAATGGAAGGAGACCGGCCTTATCCCCCTCCCCGGCGAGAAGGTGTGCTCCCCCACCATAGCCCAGTCGCCCGTAAGCCTTGAGTGCCGCATCAAGAGCATCATACACCTGGGCACCCACGACATGATGCTCTCCGACATCGAGAACGTCAGGGTCGACACCTCGCTCATCAACGAGCAGACCGGCGCCCTTGAGCTGGAGAAGGCCCATCTGCTGGCCTATTCCCACGGCCTATACCAGGAGCTCGGCCCCATAGTGGGCAGGTTCGGCTTCTCAGTGAGGAAGAAGGCGAATTAAGGGTCAAGAGTCGATTCTATATAATTCGCATACGGCATGAAGTATGCGAATTTTTTTGTACCTTTGCAGTTCAACACTTCATCCTTCCATAAGAAATGTCATTCAACCGCAATAACAACAGAAACGACGACCCGGCGTCATACGACCTCGCCGACAACGGCATCCGGCGTAGAGCGCGCCGCAACAGGAAGATAGTCAACTGGCTCTGGATCTCATTCCTCGGCCTCGGGCTGCTGATAATGTTTGTATTGATGCTCATCTACAACGGCGTGATCGGCTATATGCCCCCCATCGAGGAGCTCGAGGATCCCCACGACAAGCTGGCGTCGGTCGTGATGGCCGGCGACGGCACCACCGAGCTCGGCCGGTATTTCGCCGGCGCCGGCAACCGCGTCTACACCGACTACGACGCCGTCTCCCACTATGTCATCGACGCGCTGATCGCCACCGAGGACGTCCGCTTCAAGGATCACTCCGGCATCGACTTCATGGCCCTCGGACGCACCGCCGTCAAGACCCTCGCCATGGGCGACAAGAGCAGCGGCGGCGCATCCACCATCACCCAGCAGCTTGCCAAGCAGCTCTACTCGCAGCCCTCCTCCAGCCTGCTGAAACGCGCCATGCAGAAGCCCATCGAGTGGATGATCGCCGTGAAGCTCGAGCGCTTCTACACCAAAGACGAGATCATCAATATGTATCTCAACCGATTCGACTTCCTCAACAACGCCGTGGGCATCAAGACGGCGGCCAACGTATATTTCGGCAAGGAGCCGGCCGACCTCAGGGCCGAGGAGGCCGCGATGCTCGTCGGCATGCTCAAGAACCCCTCCTACTACAATCCCCTCCGCCACCCCGAGCGCACCCGCGACCGCCGCAACGTCGTGCTTGACCAGATGGAGAAGAACGGCAGCCTGACACGCGGCGAGGCAGACTCGCTGAAGGCCCTCCCCCTCGCCCTCGACTACCACCGTGTGGACCACCGCGAGGGGGGCGCCCCCTACCTGCGCGAGGAGATACGCCGCCTCATGTATATGAAGAAGCCCGAGCGCCCCAGCCGCTCCGACTACGAGAGCAACATGGCCTACGTGCTCGCCATGGGCAACTACAACACCGACTCCACGCAATGGGCCGACAATCCCCTCTATGGCTGGATAGAGAAGAACCCCAAGCCCGACGGCTCGAAATACAACCTCTATGTCGACGGCCTCCGCATCTACACCACCATCGACCCGCGCATGCAGCAGTATGCCGAGGAGGCCGTGTATGAGTGGCTCGGAGGCACCCTCCAGCCCGCCTTCGACAAGGAGAAGCGCGGCCAGCGCACCGGCCCCTACACCACCAACCCCGACGAGCTGAGCGCCGCGGGCGTGCAGCGCCTCATCAGGAACGCCATGCGCCAGACCGAGCGCCACCGCGTGATGAAGCTCGCCGGCAAGAGCGACGAGGAGATAGAGCGCGCCTTCCACGAGCCCTACGAGATGGACGTCTTCGCCTACGTGAAGGAAGGCGGCAGGACAGTGCCCGGCTCCAGGAGGGTGACGATGACCCCCTACGACTCCCTGCTCTACATGAAGAGCATACTGCGCACGGGCCTCATGAGCATGGATCCCCTCACGGGCTATGTGAAGGCATATGTCGGCGGCCCCGACTTCAACTATTTCCAGTATGACATGGTGTCGCGCGGACGCCGCCAGATCGGCTCCACGGCCAAGCCGTTCCTCTACACCCTGGCGATGGAGGAAGACAAGACCCCCTGCTCGATGTATCTCAACTCGCAGCCGGTCTTCGGCAACTGGGCGCCGCGCAACTCCGGCAAGGCGAGGATCGGCGAGATGGTAGACCTCCGCTGGGCGCTCACCAACTCCAACAACTGGATTTCGGCGCGCCTCGTGGCGGAGCTCCAGCCGAGCAACCTCGCCAACAAGATGAGGATGTTCGGCATCACGGGGCATATCGACGCCACGCTGCCGCTGGCCCTCGGCACGGTCGACGTGCCGGTGAAGGAGATGGTGGGAGCCTACACGGCCTTCGCCAACAAGGGTCTGAGGGTCGACCCCGTCTTCGTGTCGCGCATCGAGGACAACCAAGGCAACGTGATCTATAACGCGATGCCCCACCGCACGGAGGTGATCAGCGAGAGCGCCTACTATAAGATCCTCTCGATACTGCTCAATGTGGTCGACAGCGGCACGGGCGCCAGCCTGCGCAGCCGCTACGGCATCTCGGCGCAGATGGGGGGCAAGACGGGTACGACCAACTCCAACTCCGACACATGGTTTATGGGCTTCACGCCCGATCTGGTGACGGGCGCATGGGTAGGCGGCGACGAGCGCTACATCCACTTCAACTCGATGGCCCTCGGCCAGGGCGCGAGGGCGGCGCTGCCGCTCTACGGGCTATACATGAAGAAGGTGTATGCCGACAAGCGGCTCCCCTACAGCCAGAACACGAAGTTTGAGTTCCCCGCCGATTTCAATCCCTGCGAGGGAGAATACACGGGGCCGGCTGAGGCGGTCGAGACCGGCGAGGTCGTGGAAGACGTGTTTAATTAAACTGGGAGTGGCGGCGGGACGCCGCCTCTCCCAGACATGGGCTTCGTCGGCTATGATTTTTTATTTCTTTTGGAACCGGCCGCTGTCGCGGTCGGTTTTCTTTTTGAGGGAGGACTGAAGGGCCTCCGTGAGGTCGACGCCTGTCTGGTTGGCGAGACAGATCGTCACCCAGAGCACGTCGGCGAGCTCCTCGGCGAGGCTCTTGCGGAGATCGCCGGGCTTGGCGATCTGGTCGCCGTAGGTACGGGCGATGACGCGGGCAAGCTCCCCCACCTCCTCGGTGAGGCACGCCATATTCGTTAGTTCCGAGAAATATCCGTTGCCGACGCCGCGTATCCAGCGGTCGACGGTCTCCTGAGCATCCTTGATAGTCATCAGATTCTGTTTAGATTACAAAATTACAACATTAAGACGATACGTGCAAATCCTGACTCTTGCGGCTCTGCCGCCTTTGGGAGAGGCGGCATCCCCGAAGGCGCCTTGACTCTTCACGACTCTTCGCCGAAGGCGTTGACTCTTGACTCTTAATCACAACATGCGGGCGGCGCACTTCTCACGAAGGACGCCGCCCTGTTATTACTACATCGGGACCCTATGGCCCCATGATTTGCTTTGTATAGTTGTAGTAATAATGAATAGTCTGATTTTTAGCGGATCTATTATTAATTAAGAATTGTTCGTTGCGTGGGGCGGATGCACCAGGGTGCATCCCTACAATCCGGATTCGAGTCAGTATGGGCCGGATTCACGCCGGCGGGGAAACATGCCGGAGATCGCCGACAGTATCACACAATGCCATCATCGTGATTATTTACGGTAGGGGCGCTTGATGCGGCCCTCCACGAAAAACACCTTGCGCGGCGGCTCACCGTTGGTCTTGATGCGCACCGCCTTGCGGAAATACCCCGGTTCACGACCCTTGCCGATGAAGCGCACCGCTATCATCCCGGAGTCGCCCGGCTCTATCGGGTCGTGACTGTATGACGGCACCGTACAGCCGCATTCGCTGAACACCGAAGTGATCACCAGCGGCTCCTGCCCGTCATTGTATATCCTCAGCGAGTCGGTCACCTCCGACTGGTATTCGATGGCGCCGAAATCGACGCCCTCCTTCTCGAGGCGCAGCAGGGCGCCGGTGTGCTGTGCCACACACCAGCCCGCAACTAAGAGCGCCGAGATGAGTATAATAAGCTTTCGCATATCTTATCTTACAAATACCTTACGTGTCACACTGTCAATGCTGTCAGAAGCCTCTAAGATATAGATGCCTCTGTCGAGAGTGAACTCAAGCACCGGAGCGCCCTCGTTGATGTCTCTCAGCAGCATGCCGTCGGTCGTATATACCCTCGCAGCCACCGGCATCGAATTGCCAGACTCGATACGCACCTTGCTGCCGCTCACCACCACACTGAGACCCTGGATCTCGCTGTCGGAGATATCCGAGTGTCCCATCAGGAAGAGGCGTCCGGCAGCCGGTCCGTCGATGACGTACTCCAGGCCGTCGTAGAGCGAGCACTTGCGGTCGAGCACCGCGTCGTAGAGATAGACATCCGTCAGCGCGCTGACGCCGTCAAACACGAGCGTAGTGCGGGCCTCGGCATCGGTGATGAGACCGACCTCCGTGCCGTCGACATCATCAGTAGCGTTCACCGAGAGGGCACGGTTACCGCCTATAGTGTAGACCGAGGCAGGCACCTCCAGCTCCGAATTGTCGATGAGCACAGCATCATTCCTCTCGTCGTATTCCTTTGCAGCCTCCGGCGAGAGATTGATGAACGCCTGCGACACCACCTTACCCTCTCGCATCGCCGAGATGGTGACGATATCGCCCTCTTTGGCTCTTGTCGCAGAGCGAAGCGGAGAGTCAGTGAAGGATATATTGCATGCCATATCGGCAGTGTAAACTAGTTCCAGTTTAGAATCGCCGCCTTCAGTTGCAGCAGCACCGTCTTTTGCCTCGACGAAGAATCCCTGCATAGGAGCGGCATAGCCGGATTCAGTACCCACAAAGCCATCGGATGTCTCATCAAAGACGGCCACACCCTGGGTGCTCCCGGTCAGCACCCAGTACTTGGCATTGATCCTGAAGCTATTCTCCTTAAGAAACTTCTGCATGTCAAGATGCGCCATGAAAGGGTTGCCGACGAGGAAATACTGATTACCCCCTCTGCTTACAGAAGTGATGGCGCCGTCTGCATTGTTGAGCCGGTAACTGTCGGTGCGGTCAATGAGGGTGGTATTGCCATGCTGAGAACCGTCCTGGCTGAAATAGTCAAATGAGGCGTCAGCCTTGGGGAGTCGTAACAAAACGCCCTCCGCGGATGGCGATGCGACGCCTGACACATCGGTCTTGATGGAGAAGCCGGTTCCTCCTCCATAAACCTCCGTCACGTCGTTGTAGACATTACTCCAGTCGGCTTTGAGAGCCACATTCCTGCTGCCGCCGCCAATTTCAAACACTGTGGTTGTGCTCTTGTTCCAGCCACGCTGATATACGGCGGGAGCGAAGCGGTTGTAATCACCGTATGAGAAGGTGATGTCGGTGAAGAGCTCGGTTTCCTGGCGGGCATTGGCCTTGGGGAGGTACATGTCGCCGGCCACCACCGTCTTGAGCGGGGTAGCGAGGGTGTACCAGCGGCCCGGCTGTGTTTCGATGTCGACCCACGCCTTCTGATAGATAAGGTTGCCCTGACCGCCTATTTCCGAATTGGGACGGAAATGTATCTGCTCGCAGGTATTTGAATACCACGGACGGCATCTCACCTGAGACGGCTGCCCTTCGGGAGCATAATATGCAGCCATATCATACTCGATATCATGTGTGGCAACACCGGCACCTTTGGTTGACGGCTGCTTAGTCCAGATTACACCTCCGGCGATATCGCCATATGCAAAAGAAAGATTCTCAACAGCCTCTCCCTCATATTTCTCGAGCAGCGGCGGATTGCTGACAGGTTCGGAGATGCCGGGTATGATCACTTTCGTGAAGTCGAGAGGAGCGTAGCTGAATGTGCGGTCATTCCTCGTCTTCCCGTCAACTCCATCAGTCACGAACTCGGAAAGTTCTTGCTTACGATTGGCAGTGGCATTATCGAGGTATAGATCCTCAGCCTTGACTCGGCTCCAGTTGGAATCATTATTCCAGTTACGGTCAGTCAGAGTAGCGCCGCCGTTCCATTTCTGATACTCCGACACCACCTTGATAGTAAACACATCCTGACCGCCGCAGACCACGACTTCTTCGTCTGTAGTCTCGGCTGTAGTGTTCTCCTCGAAATTGAAACGAAGGCGATAGTAATATCCTTCCTTCGGAGTGAACACATCATTATAGAGCACTGCCTCGAAAGCATTGTCTGTGCCATCAATCTGAGCCGTCAGCTTTGTTATCTCACCTACTGCCATCAGACCGATATTCATCTCAATTTCCTCATCGTATGTGCCCAGATCTTTATAAGCAGGATCATTGGTTTCAACAAGGAATATATATGGCTTGGCGTACACAAGCTGCATGGCAGTTGCCTTCTCGGATGCTTTTGTAACGCTTCTTACAGGAATCCTAAGGTTGGTTGTATTTGAAGAAGCCGATTCCTTAACGCCACTTACTGATTTAAGCTGATTCAAGCCTATACGCAGCGGTACGTCGATAATGTAGGTGGGATATGGAATGTTGGTTAAACCGTGAAGCAATGTGGGAGCCTTGCGTTCCACGCGAATTCGCACCGGAGTAGGTTCAGTACAAATAAGATTCTCTCCATATAATTTAGGGATATTCAGTTAATTGCTAACTGATTATTTGCCAATGTCATAGATATTTCGTAACTTTACAAAGACCCCC
>CANQRV010000019.1 GCA_947626355.1 uncultured Muribaculaceae bacterium | reverse complement strand
GAATCGGGTGGCTCTGCGCTCCAAGACACTCAATAAAGCGAGCTAATTTTGGAACATAGAACTGAACACCCTAGTTATTTACAAAATGATGGTGGCGGTGACGCCGCGGGGAGTGCTTCGGATGGTCAGGTCGCCGCCGTGGGCGCGGGCGATCTGGCGGCTCAGGCAGAGACCGATGCCGGCGCCACCTTCCTTGGTGGTGACGAAGGGCTGGAAAAGGGAGGCGGCGACCGCCTGTGGCAATCCGGGACCGTTGTCGGCTACGGTGATGCGGGTCTCCGGCGGCACTCCGGCTACGGATACCGTCACTTTCGGCTCCCCGGCGCCGGCCACGGCGTCAAGGGCGTTTCTCACAAGGTTGACGACGGCGCGGGTCAGCAGCGCGGTGTCGACCGTCATCTCCATATCCTTTGCCACCACATACTCCACGACCCCGGCCTCCATGCCCCGCTCACGGAGCTGCGGCTCCACGAGACGCCGCAGATTCTCGGCGAACTCCCTTGCGCCAATCGCCTCCGGCTCGGGCTCCGGAAGATGCGTGAGCTCATAATACGACTCCAGGAAACGCCTCATGCCTTCCCCCTCTCCACGTATCACGGAGGCAGCCTCGGCGATGTCGGCCTTTGAATATTCGCCGGCGCGCCGCTCCATGTCGGCGGCAATGGAGATCACTGGAGTGAGGGAGTTGCGCATCTCATGGGTGAGCACGCGCAGAATGCGGTCGTAATAGAGCTTGCGGGTCTCGAGCTCGAGGGCCCGGCGCCGCGAAGAGACGAGCAGGCGCGACATAACGGCGGCAGTACGTCCGAGGGCCGTAGACGGGGAGCCGAGGTCGAAGCTCACGGTGGTGTCGCCTGCCTCGATGGCTGCGGCGAAGCCGGCGACCACCCGGCAGAGGGCGCGGATACGCCCCACGAGCATCATGAAGGCCACCGCGCCGGCAAGGAGCGCGAGGATGGCGGGGGCTGCGAGCCCCGCCCGGAAAAGGAGCGCCGCAAGCGCCGATGCGAAGGCCATGGAAAGCGCACAGGCTATGGCGGAGGGCCAGAAATGTCTCATGGCTTGCGGAGTATGTTGTATAGTGTCTGACGGTTGATGCCGAGCTGGCGGGCTGCGGCGGCGAGATTGCCGCCGCAACGGGCTACGACCTCCTCCGCATGGGCGCGCTTGAGCTCGTCGAGGGTCATCGAGGCGCGCTCGCTCTCGCGCATACGCAGGGAGCCGGCGTCGCCTGCCTCGCGGCTGAGGCGCCGCGCCTCACGCGAGCGGGCCACTGCCTCGCGGATCCGGGCCACGAGCACATCGTTGTCCCACGGCTTTGTGATGAAGTCGAGCGCGCCGCGGCGCATGGCCTCGACGGCGAGGGGCAGCTCTCCGAAGGCCGTGATCATCAGCACGGCGGGCGGCTCGGGACGCTGCGTCACGGCATCGAGCCAGAAGAGGCCGTCGGAGCCGTCGAGCCGGTCGGAGCCGAAATTCATGTCGAGGAGGATGGCGTCGACATTGCCTGGGGCTATGAGCGCCGGGATGAGCTGCGGGTCGCCCGTGGCCACAGTGTCGAAATGCGGTGAGAGCACAAGCCGGAGGGCCGTGCGCACCGCCTTATTGTCGTCGACTACCAGAACTTTCGTTTTCATGACGCGAAGTTACAACATCGACGCCCAACCGCCATGCTCCGGAGGCGAAAAAACGCACCTGCAGAAGATAAAAGTGTCGAAAAAACATACAAAAACAGGGGTCGGATGCACGATTGCACCCTATGGAGTTGCAGACCGGGGGCCCGGCGGCATAACTTTGCAGCATGAAGACAGCGATACTCATACTACTCGCCACCGTGGCGCTGGGCGTGGCAGCCGAGAAGCCGATGACGCTCCGCGACTGCCTGCTCTACGCCCGGGAGCACGCCGACGCCAACCGCCTCGCCCGCATGGCGACCCGCCAGGGGGAGGCCCAGGCAAGACTCGCCCTCTCGGATATGCTCCCGACGGCCGACCTATACGCCAGCGGCAACCTCAGCTTCGGGCGAAACATCGACCCCGGAACCAATACCTACGACACACGCCGCACTCTCTCCACGAGCTTCGGCGTGGAGATGCGGGTGCCCCTCTTCGACGGGCTCGTAAGCCTCCACGGGCTGCGGGCCGCGCAGGCGAGCGCCCGGAGTCTGCGGCAGCGGGAGCTCGCCGAGCAAGACCGCGTCTCGCTCGAGGTGGTGAGGGCCTTCTACAACGTGAGCTACTGCCGGGCGATGACCGGGCAGGCCGCCGAGGAGCTGGAGCGCGACAGCCTCCAGCTGCTGGCCACGCGGCGGGGCTACGAGCTCGGCTCCAAGAGCGGCGCCGACGTGGCGGAGCTCGAGGCGACAGTAGCGGCCGACGAGTATGCGCTCACCGACCGGCGCAACAAGCTGGCCGAGGCATGGCTCGACCTGCGCAGCACCATGGGGATGGAGCCGGAGAGCACTCCCCTCCTCCTGCGCGACGACGAAACCCCCGACTACCCGATGCCGCTGCGCGCGGAGCTCCCGCAGGAGACGGAAGCGCGCCTCGACGTGAGACGCGGGGAGCTGGAACTGAAAGGAGCCAAGGGTGCGTTCTCGCCGCGCATCTCGCTGACGGCCGGGGTGACCACCTCCTACTACACCTTCACCGGCGACGGCGGCACGCTCCCCGGCTTCGGGCGCCAGTGGCGCGACAACATGGGGCAATACATCGGGGTGTCGGTGGGCATACCGCTCTTCGACGGCCTCGCCGGGGTCAACCGCGTGAGGCTGGCGCGCGCGTCGCTCGCCGAGAGCCGGCTGCGGCTGGAGCAGACACGGCGCGAGACGGCGACGGAGCGGGCGCGGGCGATGCTCGCCGCATCGTCGGCCGAGGAGGAGTATGCGGCCGCGAAGCGGCGCCTCGAGGCCGAGGAGGAGGCTTACCGCATGACGACCAGGCGCTACGAGCTCGGCAGCGCCTCGGCCGTGGAGCTCCACACGTCGGGTGCACGCCTGGCCACGGCGCGCGCCACTCTCGAGGGGAAAAGAATACAGAAGATAATCAACAGCATCGTGCTCGACTACTACAACGGGCACCCGCTTATAAAGGAATAGGAAATGGACACAGCGATCAGACCGAAGAGACTCACAAAGGGGCGGGTGGCGGCCATAGCCGGCTGCGCGGCGCTCGCCGGACTGCTGATATGGGCGCTCACGGCGCCGAAAGGGGCGAGCTACACCACTGACGCCGACGGGCTGCTGACGGCTACCGCCCGGCGCGGCGTCTTCGACGACTACATACGCCTCAGCGGGACGGTGGAGAGCGCCGTGAGCGTGCAGCTGCCGGCCCGCGAGGGGGGCATCGTGGAGCGTATATACGTGGAGGAGGGCGCGACGGTGAGCGAGGGCGACATCATACTCACCCTCAGCAATCCCGACCTGCGTCAGGAGATCCTCAGCTCGGAGTCGCAGCTCGCCGAGCGCGAGAACATGCTGCGCGACACGGAGCTCGCCATGGAGAAGGAGCGACTCCAGATACGCCGCGACATCCTCGCCGCCCGAATGGAGATGCAGCGCAGGAAGCGCGACCGCGACCGCCAGAAGACACTCTACGAGGAGAAACTGACTCCCCGCGAGGAGTGGCTGAAGGCCGACGAAGACTACCGGCTCGCCGCAGAGAGCCTGCGCCTGCTCGAGAGCCGCGAGCGCCAGGACTCCCTCTACCGCGCGGTGCAGGTGGGCAATATGCGCGAGAGCCTGCGCAACATGCAGGAAAACATGATGCTCGTGCGCCGCCGCAGCGACAACCTCAATGTCAGGGCGCCGCGCGGCGGCCAGCTCGGACGCCTCGACGTGGAGCTCGGGCAGAGCATCACCGCCGGGCAGCAGCTGGGGCAGATCAACACGCTCGGCGGCTACAAGGTGCAGGTGATGGTCGACGAGCACTACATCGACCGCGTAGCCACGGGGCAGGAGGGAAAGGCGGTGCGCGGACGCGACACGGTGGCGCTGCGCGTGGCCAAGGTGTATCCGGAGGTGGACAAAGGACGCTTCAAGGCCGACCTGTCGATTGTGTCGGCGCTCCCGGCCAACATCCGCGTGGGGCAGAACTATCCCGTAGACCTCCGGCTCGGGGAGTCATCGGAAGCGCTGCTGATACCCAGGGGGTCGTTTTTCAACGTGACGGGTGGCCGCTGGATCTTCGTGGTGGCTCCCGACGGGAAGAGCGCGACACGCCGCGAGATCACCATAGGGCGCCAGAACCAGCGCTATTATGAGGTGACCGGCGGCCTTGAGCCGGGCGAGCGCGTGATAGTGGGCTCGTACCAGGAATACGGCGACGCGAAGCGGCTGGAGATCAGAGGCGGCTGAGGCGCTTCGCGCCAAGAGTGAAGAGTGAAGAGTCAAGCTTATAATTATAAGTCTTATATGGATTATAAATCTTATACTGACCGACAGATAACAAAAACACTATAATATGGAAATCGAAGCAAAAGACATCTGCAAGGTGTTCACCACCGACAGCGTGCGCACCTCGGCGCTGCATAATGTGTCGCTCACCATCCACGACGGCGACTTCGTGGCGGTGATGGGTCCCTCGGGCTGTGGCAAGTCGACGCTGCTCAATATCCTCGGGCTGCTCGACAGCCCCACATCGGGAAGCTATCTTCTCGACGGCGTGGAGGCGGCCCGGCTCAAGGAACGCGAACGCACGGCGCTCCGCAAGGGGAAGATAGGATTCATCTTCCAGTCGTTCAACCTCATCGACACGATGACAGTGAGAGACAACATCATGCTTCCGCTCACCAACCTCGACCTCAGCCGGGCCGAGCGCAACCGGCGCGTGGAAGAGGCCATGACGCGCATCGGAATCGCCCACCGCGCGGGCCACTACCCCCGCCAGCTCTCGGGCGGCCAGCAGCAGCGCGCGGCCATCGCGAGAGCCATCGTGGGCAGGCCGGGGCTCATCCTCGCCGACGAGCCTACTGGCAACCTCGACTCGCGCAACGGCTCGGAGGTGATGGAGATCCTCACCGGCCTACACCGCGACGGAGCCACTATAGTGATGGTGACCCACTCCCACAAGGACGCCCAGAACGCCGACTATATCATCAACCTCTTCGACGGCCAGGTCGTGGAGAACCTCAACGACAGGATGTAGCCATGAGAAGGATATCACCGACAGAGATGCGGCGCGACGTGGTGAAGACAGTGTGTCTCACCGCCGGGCTCGCCGTGGGACTGCTGCTTGTGGCCAAGATTTATTTCGAGCAGACCTACGACACCTGCTATCCGGAGCATGAAAGGCTCTATATCGCTACTGAAAGCCTCGAACAAGACGGAGAGTACAAGGAATATCCCCGTGTGCCGGGAGGCATAGGGACGGCCCTTGAGCGCTATGTGCCCCAGGTGGAGCGCATTGCGCGTATAGTGCAGCTCAGCGACGACATAAAGCTCACCACCGAAGACGGGCGCATCCTGCAGGCCGAGGGGCTCGCACTTGCCGACAGCTCGATGTTCAGCGTGACAATGACGAAGGTGCTGGAAGGAAATCCACATGAGGCGCTGCAGGTTGAGGACATGGCGATGATTCCCCGGTCTTTGGCCGAGAAGATCGGCGAAGGGGCTATGGGAACGCGGCTGGGCAACGAGGATATGGCCGGCTACCACCTTACGGTCGGAGGCGTCTACGAGGACTTCCCCGCCAACTCCTGCATGTCCAACGCCGTGTATGTCTCCATGCCTACAATCGCAAAATTCACCTACGACGGCCGGGAGAACATGATGGGCAACGACTTGTATAACACCCTGGTGCGTCTCGCTCCCGGCACGTCGGCCGACGACACCCGTCAGGCCATAGAGAAGATGCTGGCCGACAACTACGACCGCGAGGCTCTGGAGGCGCTCCATTTCGACATCCATCTGCGGCAGCTCTCCGGCTTCCACATGCAGCAGCCCGGAGTGAGGTCGATGATGTGGATGCTGGGGCTGCTGGCAGTGGTGATGCTGATGTGCGCAGCACTCAACTACCTGCTGCTCACCATCGGTCAGATGGGAGCGCGGAGCCGCGAGATGGCCGTGAGGAAATGCTACGGCACGGGCAACCTGCGCATCTTCGGGATGGTGATGGGCGAGAGCGTGCTCTTCATCGCCGTGGCGGCGGCGCTGGCGCTGCTGCTCCTCTTCTGCTTTCCGGCCCTCATCGAGAGGCTGCTTGGATATGGCCCGGCCGTATTGCTGGCCGACAGAAGGGTATGGGCTCTTGAAGGCGCGGTATGTCTGGCGCTGCTTCTGGTGACCGGCGCCATACCGGCGTGGATGTACTGCCGCACCCCGGTGGCCTCGGCCTTCCGCGGCGACGTGCGCAGCCGGCGCCTCTGGAAGAAGGCGCTCCTCGTGGTGCAGTTCGCGGCCTCCGGAATGCTTGTGTGCCTGCTAAGCCTCGTGGCGCGGCAATACCGCCTCGTGGCGGGCTACCACCTCGGCTACGACTATGACAATATAGGAATCGTGGAGCTCTACGGCGTCGATGTAACGCGTCGCGCCACCCTCGTGGAGGAGCTGCGGCGACTCGGAAGCGTGGAGGGGGTGGCCTCCGCCTATCAGGACTTCACGCTCCCGTGCTCCGGCAACAACGTATGGCTCGACGACCCCTACACACAGATCAACGTCGCCGACTACTACTCAGTGAATCCCGAGATCCTCCACGTGCTCAGCATGAAGCTCGAGTCGGGGCGCAATTTCGACATGGAGTCAGATTCCATATCGCGCGAGGTGCTGGTAGACAGCCGCTTCGCCGGTGTGCTCTCGCGCCTGTCGGGAAAGGATGTGGCCGACGCCGCGGGAGAGCGGTTCAACATCACGGAGCACGGCTTCGACGGGAGCAGCGAGTTCACGGTGGCCGGCGTAGTCGGAGAGATGAGGCGCGGCGGCTTCGAGGCGCAGAACGCCGACATGCGCGCGGCGGTGCTCTTCCCCACTAACGAGATCATGGGCACCCTCTACATCCGTTTCGACAGACTGACGCCGGAGGCCCTCCGCGAGGCGCAGCAGACGCTGGAGCGGGTGGTGACCGACAAGGAGCTCTACATCACTCCCTTCAAGGGACGTGTGGAGAGCATGACTGCGACGGTGAGGAACTTCGGCACGGCCGTGGGCATCATCGGCATCGCCATCCTGGTGATAGCGCTGACGGGGCTCGTAGGCTATACCGCCGACGAGGTGCAGCGGCGCGCCAAGGAGATAGCGGTGAGGAAGGTGACGGGCACCGGCGCCGGGGCGATCGTGCGGCTGTTCTGCAAGGATGTGATTGTAATTGCGCTCCCGTCGCTCATTGCGGGAGGCGCCGCGGCATGGCTGGTGGGGCGGCGGTGGCTGTCGCAGTTCACCGACCAGGTGTCGCTCTCGCCGGCTGTGATGGCGCTATGCCTGGTGGCTCTGCTGGCGCTCATCGCCGGAGTGGTGGCGCTCAACAGCTACAGTGTGGCGAGCAGCGACCCGGTGGACCATCTGCGCGACGAGTGACGCATCGCTTCAACTGAAGAGGCGTGGCCCGGCCGGCCACGCCTCTTCATATGTCGAGCTGGCTGGAGAGGGTAAGCCTCCGCGTCGGGGCTACCTCCCCGAGCTGACGGAGCACCGGAAGCAGGTCGGAATAGGCGTGGACGAGCACCATGAAGTTGATGTCGGTGAGGTTGTGCTCGTAGTCGTATTCCACGTAGAAGGTGGAGAGGTGTACGTCGTTGCTGTCGAGCACCCGGCGGTAGGCGTCGATGTTGTCGAGGATGCCGTCGACCTTCAGGCTCACCACCTTCGACTCCTGGCCGAGGCGGCGGCGCTTCTCATACTGCTCGAAGCTGACGAGTGTCAGCAGAATGAGGAGCGTGGCGCCGATCGATATGAGATACATGCCGATGCCCACGGCCATTCCGATGATGGCGGTCATCCAGATGCCGGCGGCGGTGGTAAGGCCCCTGACGGCGCCCTTCATGTGGATCATCGTGCCGCCGCCGATGAAGCCTATGCCTGTGATCACCTGGGCGGCGATACGCCCGGGGTCGCCGTTCTTGAGGCCGAGATACACCTGGGGGACGTAGATGGATAGGAGCATGGCGAGGCATGCTCCCATCGAGATGAGGGAGAAGGTGCGTATGCCGGCTATCTGCCCCTTGCGCTTGCGCTCGGCACCGACCATGATGCCGAGCAGCATGCTGAGGATGAGGCGGAAGAGGCTGTTGGTCATATTGACCTCAAGCGAATTGATATTCTCTACAAATTGCTCGAAAAGCTGGATCATGCCGCAAAATTAATAAAAAAGCTCGATAAGCCGATAAGCGTAGCGGTATAATGAAGAAGCCTGACGGGAGCTCAGCGGCGGAGGGCGAAGTATTTCCAGAGGGGGGCGGCCATGAGGCTTTGTTTCACCTCGTCTCTCATGAGGAGGTCGAAGACTTCGGCCTCCGACATGAGCACTACGGAGATATCTTCGGTGGCGTCAAGATGACGGCTCCCGGAAGGAGTGACTCCGGTGGCGAGGAAGCAGTGGGTGAGGTTGGAGGTGGTGCTGGCGTTGCCGGAGACCGACATGAGGTGGGTCCACACGCCGCCGGTGTATCCGGTCTCCTCCTCGAGCTCGCGGCGGGCGGCCTGCTCGGGGGTCTCCCCTTTCTCCATGACTCCGGCGCATATCTCGTAGCAGGTGCGGCGTATGCCGTAGCGGTATTGGAGCTCCATCACGAACTCACCTTTGTCGGTGATGGCGATGACATTGACCCAGTCGGGATATTCGAGCACATAGAAGTCGGGATTGACGCGGCCGTCGGGAAGCTCTACGGCGTCGTGGCGCACGGTGAGCCATGGGGGTCGGGAGATGATGGTCTCGCTCCTGAGGGTTTTCCATGCCAGCGGGTCGGAGGCGGGATTTGCGTTAATGTCGTTGTGGTCCATATTGTCGGTAGGGTTGGGGTGAGATAATATCCTCGGGGCGGCGGGGAAACATGCCGGAGGCATGTCCCTACAGGCGAGATTATCTTAGCGGCATCATTTTAACAGATAACGGAGATGAAGGATGTATGTTGCGGATATTTTACTGAGAAAAAACGATTGCAGCGGTAAAAAAGATAAATGTGTCGGGGAAATTGGTATTTGAGAATTGCGGAATAAGGATTAAATTTGCAACCGAAAGCGATTTTCATACCAAACCTGACCAACATCAACAGCAACAGACTTATGTTACGAAAAATCAGAGTGACCCTTGCCATTCTCAGCATCGTGATGGTGACCCTTCTGTTTGTCGACTTCACGGGGACAGCTCAACGCTATCTGGGATGGATGGCGAAGATACAGTTTCTGCCGGCGCTTCTCGCCCTCAATGTGGGCGTGATTGTGCTGCTTGTGGCCATGACCCTGCTGCTGGGGCGCGTCTACTGCTCGGTGATATGCCCGCTGGGCATCATGCAGGACGCCTTCGGCTGGCTGGGGAAGAAAGCGAAGAAAAACCGCTACACCCACTCGCGAGCGCTGACGTGGCTCCGCCTCACGATGCTCGCGGTGATGGCGGTGTCGATAGCCGCCGGGCTCGGCATCATAGTGGCGCTGCTGGCGCCCTACAGCGCCTACGGGCGCATAGCGCAGGGCATCCTGGCGCCGGCCTGGGACGGCATCAACAACCTGCTGGCCTCCTTCGCGGAGCACTACGGCAGCTACGCCTTCTACACCGTCGACGTGTGGTTGCGCGGCGGCCTGACGCTGGGAGTGGCCATCGCCACCCTCGTGATACTCGGGGTGCTCGCCTTCCGCGGAGGGCGCACCTACTGCAACACCATCTGCCCCGTGGGCACAGTGCTCGGCTATCTGTCGAAATACTCCATCATGCGCCCCGTGATCGACACTGAGAAATGCATCAACTGCGGCCTCTGCTCGCGCAACTGCAAGGCGTCGTGTATCGACGTCAGAGAGCACGCCATCGACTACACGCGCTGCGTGGCGTGCATGGACTGCATCGGCAAATGCAGCAAGGGCGCCATCAGCTACCGCTCGCGCCTCGGCAGCCGATCGGAGAAGCCTGTGGCCGCTGCTGTCGACGGCGGACGGCGCACCTTCGTGGTTACGGCCCTCGCCACGGCGGGAGCGGCCGGACTGAAGGCCGCGGAGAAGAAAGTAGACGGTGGCCTGGCCGTGATCGAGGATAAGAAGAAACCGGTGCGCAAGACGAAAATCGTGCCGCCGGGAGCCCTGGGCATACGCAATCTGGAGAGCCACTGCACGTCCTGCCAGCTCTGCGTGAGCGCCTGCCCCAACGGAGTGCTCCGCCCCTCTACCGACCCGGAGAGCCTTATGCAGCCGGAGTCGTCGTATGAGCGCGGCTACTGCCGTCCGGAATGCACGCGCTGCTCCCACGTGTGCCCCACGGGCGCCATCCGGCCTATCAGCCGCGAGGAGAAGAGCTCGGTGCAGATCGGCCACGCCGTATGGGTGAAGGCCAACTGCGTGCCGCTGACCGACGGCGTGGAGTGTGGCAACTGCGCGCGCCACTGCCCCGCAGGCGCCATCCAGATGGTGGCCGTCGACCCGGCCGATCCGGCGTCGCTCCATATCCCGGTGGTCAACACCGAGCGCTGCATAGGCTGCGGCGCCTGCGAGAACCTCTGTCCGGCACGTCCCTTCAGCGCCATCTACGTGGAGGGCAACGAGACACACCGCACTATCTGACATATACACCCGACCGACATGACACACGACAATAACAGAAACGACAAGATAGGACGCAGGGAATTCCTGAAGCGTCTGGGGCTGGGGACAGCCGCAGTGGGAGGCCTTACCCTGGCCGGGTGCGCCTCCAGGGAGAGCGCTCAGAGCGCCGAGGGCACGGAGACGGGCCCGATTCCGAAAGGGAAGATGACCTACCGCGAGAATCCGAAGACCGGCGAGAAGGTGAGCCTCTTAGGCTACGGCTGCATGCGCTGGCCCACGGTGGCCGGAGGCTCGGCCCGCGACGGAGAGGAAGAGATCGACCAGGAAATGGTCAACTCTCTTGTAGACGAGGCCATAGAGCACGGCGTGAACTATTTCGACACGTCGCCGGCCTACTGCAAGGGTAAGTCGGAGCACGCCACGGGCATAGCGCTCAGTCGCCACCCGCGCGACAGCTACTACATCGCCACCAAGCTCTCCAACTTCGCACCGGAGACCTGGAGCCGCGAGGCGTCGCTGGAGATGTACCGCAACTCGCTGCGGGAGCTCCAGACCGACCATATCGACTACATGCTGCTCCACGGCATCGGCATGGGCGACGACGGCATGGAGACCCTCCACGCCCGCTACCTCGACAACGGGGTGCTCGACTTCCTGATGGCCGAACGCGAGGCCGGACGCATACGCAACCTCGGATTCTCCTACCACGGCGACATCAAGGTGTTCGACTACCTTCTGGCCAACCACGACAAGTATAAATGGGACTTCGTGCAGATACAGCTCAACTACCTCGACTGGAAGCATGCCCGCGAGCTCAATCCGCGCAACACCGACGCCGAATATCTCTACGGCGAGCTGGAGAAGAGGGGGATACCGGCCGTGATCATGGAGCCGCTGCTCGGCGGAAGGCTCTCAAATGTGCCCGACCACATAGTGGCGCGCCTCAAGCAGCGCGAGCCGGAGAAGAGCGTGGCGTCGTGGGCGTTCCGCTACGCCGGCTCCCATCCGGGAGTGCTCACCGTGCTCAGCGGCATGACCTACCGCGAGCATCTGGAGGACAACCTGCGCAGCTTCTGCCCGCTGAAGCCGCTCACACCTGAAGAGACGCAATTCCTCTACGAGACGGCCGACCTGATGGTGGAGTATCCCACGGTGGCCTGCAACGACTGCAAATACTGCATGCCGTGCCCCTACGGGCTCGACATACCCGGCATCTTCGTGCATTACAACAAATGCGTCAACGAAGGCAATGTGGCGGAGAGTGCCGAGGCGGAGAACTACCGCGAGGCGCGACGCGCCTTTCTGGTGGGCTACGACCGCGCCGTGCCGAAGCTGCGCCAGGCGAGCCACTGCATAGGCTGCCGCCAGTGTGTGGAGCATTGCCCGCAGGGCATCGACATTCCCGGCGAGCTCGCGCGCATCGACCGCTACGTGGAGAGTCTGAAGCAGCATGCATGAGAGGGGCCCTGAGAGTAATAAATATCTCTCAATTACGTTGTAAAGATAATGAACACACTCAATTTCATAGGAGGAGTAGGCTTCCAGGAAGTGCTGCTCATAGCCCTTGTGGTGCTTCTCTTTTTCGGCGGCAAGAAAATACCCGAGCTGATGAAAGGACTCGGCAGGGGGGTGAAGTCGTTTAAAGACGGAATGCGCGACATAGAGGGCGAGGTCACCGCCGGAGCGAAAGGCCCGGAGGTGAATGCTAAGGAGACAACAGACAAGAAGGGGGAATGACCGATGTCTGAGACCAGTCAGACATTCTGGGAGCATCTCGACGACCTGCGCTCGGCTCTTTTGAAGTCGGGCGCAATGGTTGTTGTGCTCTCTGTCGTGGCTTTCCTCTTCAAGGACGAGCTCTTCGCGATAGTGCTCGCCCCGCGCGACAGCGGCTTCGTTACCTACCGGATGCTCGAGCGCATCGGGGCGCTCTGGGCGTGGGGAGGCTCCGGGAGCGGCGACGCCTTCTCCGTAGAACTCATTAACACCGGGCTGGCGCGGCAGTTCATGATACACATGAAGACGGCGCTGACGGCAGGAGTGCTTCTCGCGTCTCCCTATATCCTCTACCAGCTCTTCCGCTTCGTGTCGCCGGCGCTCTACGCCGACGAGCGCAGCTACGCCACACGCGTCACCGGTGCCGGCTACGTGATGTTCCTGCTCGGGGTGGCGGTGAGCTATTTCGTGATCTTCCCGCTGACGTTCCGCTTCTTAGGCACGTATCAGGTGAGTCCCGGGGTGAGCAACCTGATCTCGCTCGACTCGTATATGGAGGTGCTGTCGGTGATGAGTCTCTCGATGGGGATAGTGTTCGAGATGCCGGTGGTGGCGTGGCTTTTCGCGCGGCTGGGGCTGCTGAACGCGGAGTTCATGAAGAGCCACCGCAGGCATGCGGTGGTGCTGATACTGGTGATCGCGGCCGTCATCACCCCGACGAGCGACATCTTCACGCTGCTGGCCGTGTCGGCGCCGATGTGCCTTCTCTACGAGGGTAGCGTCTGGCTGGTGAAGCTCGGAGCGCGCCGCAAACCTGAAGCCGTCACAGCCTGACAACTTCAGAAAGACATGGCAGAATGCTTTGAATTCTGATGGAAATTAGTAATTATGCAGATAGAATGGCGAATTGCAGACGTGTCTGCAGGGGAAACATGCCGGAGGCATGTCCCTACAGGCAGGATTCCCTTGTCACTAACTAACTAACTAACTAACGATCAGCCGGCTAAAGGCCGACGGCCGTATCGACTAAACCCTTAATCATGACATCAATGCTACGAAAGACCACAGCCTTCCTCGCCATGCTTCTCTGCATCGCGGGCTATGCCGCCGACGCCGGGACGAAAGGCAATTTCCTCATCACCGGCAAGATCTTCAGCGCCATAACCTCCAAAGACATTCCTGGAGCAAAGGTGGAGCTGCTGAGCCGCGACAGCGTCGTGCTCGCCGCCGACACCGCGCTCCGGCACAGCTACCGGCTGATCGACAACACTTTAGAGGAATATAAAGAGGCCGTCTATGAGTTCCGCATCGACAAGACGAAGGAGAAGTTCATCATCCGGGCCTCCGCCCCCGACTACGAGCCGCAGTGTCTCGACATCGACCTCACGGGCGTAGGCTCCCGGCAGGACAACTATCAGGTGAAAGGCATCTACCTGCGCCCCGCGGCGAAGGCCACGGAGCTCGGCGAGGTGGTGGTGAAGGCCTCGAAAGTGAAATTCTACAACAAGGGCGACACCATAGTCTATAACGCCGACGCCTTCATGCTCCCCGAGGGATCGATGCTCGACGCCCTCATCGAGCAGCTCCCCGGAGTGGAGATACGCGACGGCGGCGCGATATACGTCAACGGCCGATACGTGGAGTCGCTGCTTCTCAACGGCAAGGATTTCTTTCAGGGCAACCGCGAGGTGATGCTCCAGAACATGGGCGCCTATATGGTGAAGGATGTGGAGGTCTACGAGAAGCTCGGAGAGAAGAGCAGGATGATGGGCCACAAGGTGGCCGAAGACACCCAGTATGTGATGGACGTGAAGCTCAGGAAAGACTACATGGCCGGCAACCTGCTCAACCTCAAGGCACAGGGTGGCACACACGACCGCTATCTCGCCAAGCTCTTCGGACTGCACTACACCAACAACTCCCGCCTCTCCGTCTATGCCGACGCCAACAACCTCAACGACTCGGAGAAACCCAACTCCGGAGGCGACAACATGTATAACCTGTATGAGTCGCCGGCGCCCGGGCTGACCACCGTGAGACGCGGAGGAATCGACTACTTCGCCGACAACCCTCTCCACACCTTCGAGATCAACGGCAATGTCGACGTGAGATATGACAAGAACCGTAACAACACCGACGTCTACCGCACCAACTTCCTGACCGACGGCAACACCTACGACTACAGCTTCTCGCGCCCGACGGCCAGAAACCTGCGCGTCTCGACGCAGCATTCCCTCAGGCTCAAGCACGAGACCTGGAACCTCGACGTGAAGCCCGCATTCTCCTACAACCACAACAAGGCGGAATCGGAATCATCGGCCGCGACCTTCAATGCCAACATACCCGGAATCACCAAGGAGGAGATCGACAACATATTCCTGTCAGACCGCTTCAGCCGCCGAAACCTCGTGAACCGCAGCCTGAGCCGCAGCAAATCGCTGCGCCACGGCATCGACGCCTCCCTGTTCTCGGAATTCTTCTTCAAGGTGCTCCAGAGCTCCGACCTCACCTCGATATGGGTCAACGGCCGCTACTCCGACTACCGCGACGAGAACGACAACACCAGCGACATCGCCTACGGCCCGCGTCCGGAGAGCAACCAGGTGCTGAGGCAGCACTACATACCGGTGCCCAACCGCGACCTTCATTTCGACGCCGGAGCCAAATATTACTTCAACATTCCGAGAGGCACCACCGGCATCATGTATTTCTACAACTTCGACCGCGAGCGGCGCCGCTCGGAGCTCTACCTGCTGCAGTCTACCACCAACGACACCGTGAATCCAGGCGACTTCGCCGGGATGACGCCGGAATTCGACCCCGCCAACAGCTACATCAGCCACCTCACTACCCAGCGCCATGACCTGCGACCCTTCTATACGCAGGACTTCCCTATCGGAAACGGCACTATCGACTTCAAGGTGTCGCCGCAGCTCTCCTTCGTCGACCGGCGGCTACACTATGTGCGCGGAGCCATCGACACCCGGATCAACAAGGACAATGTCCTTTTCCGGATCATGGACACCTACCTGATGTGGCGCAGCAGCGACCGCTCGCAATGGGCGCGCCTCACCTATGAACGCACCCCCGACATGCCCACACTCATCGACATGATCGACTTCACCGACACCACCGACCCCCTCAACCTGCGCGAGGGGAATCCGGACCTCCGCAACTCGGTGAGCAACGACTTCCGGCTTGTCTACGGCTACTTCTCGCCCAGCAGGCCGACCCACACCTTCACCGCGAACTACGGCTGGATCGAGAACGACATCACCCGGGGCTACCGCTACGACAGCCAGACGGGCGTCAGGACCTACAAAAGCTACAACGTGTCGGGCAACTATCACCTCAACCTCCGATACTACACCGACATCCGTCTGGGACACAACGGAGAGAAGCCCTTCAACATCCATGCCTTCATCGGCTACGGGCAGTCGCAGTATGCCAACATGATAGGCGTCGACATGGAGCCGCAGAAGCAGAGGGTAAAGAACACCCAGCTTCAGTTCAACCTCAATCCGGGATTCGCGAAGGAATTCGACAGGGAGAGGTATTATTTCGGGGTGAACTGTTTTGCCACATACGACCACACCTACGGCGACCGGGAATTTGACAATTACAATGCCTGGGGCATCACCTACGGCTTCAGAGGGATGTACCGCTTCGGATTCGGGTTCGAGATCGGCACAAACCTCAATATAACCTCCAGAAGCGGCTACTCGCAGAAGGAGATGAACGACACGAGGGTGCTATGGAACGCCTACACTTCCTACACCATGCTGAAGGGAGCGCTCACGCTGCGCCTCGACGGCTACGACATGCTGGCGCAGACCAGGAACTACGACTATCAGGTGAATGCCTTGGGGCGCGTGGAGACACATTACATGGCGCTGCCCCGCTACGTCACCCTCTCGGTAGCCTACCGCATGGACTTCCGGCCGAAACGCGAGAAGAAATAACCATACGACCGGCAGACATCAGCCACCTATCACATAAAATCACATAAAATCACATAAAAATTAGGACGGTAATGAAAAAAGGACTACTTTTGTGATTGACAAAGACATCCCCATGTCGAAAATCGGGGAGTTCTCTAAACTTCCAAATCTACATTATTAAAAAATCATTAATGAAAAGGACAATTACCATCTTATTCCTTCTGTTTCTGTTAGGATCAGCAGCCTATGGCAACGCATATGTTCCAGACAGACGAACGCTTGCAGATCCGAAGGCAGTAAAAGGAAACGGTAGTTCATTCGTGAATTCCTGGTCGGCAAGCAGAAAAAGTCAAGCAATGCGGGCCGATGCACAGACAATATCTTACGGATATTGCGGGGAGCCTCAGATGGCATTCGGCACGGAATGGCAAGAATATACGGCCCTTGTGGAATTCCCGGAAGTATTTACAGAAATGTTCGATGGAGGAGAAATCATTGGAGTGCAGATAGCATCTCCTGATAATTTCGAAGATCCCACAATCAACAATTTCACATCGCTGACCATCGGATTCCATAATGAAAAAGGAGGGGATCCTTTTTATTCCCAACCGGCTACATTAAGCACTGTGGCATATGAATGGAACGACATAATGCTTGACACTCCACTCAAAATCGAGGCCGGGAAACCGTTCTATGTGGGCTATTCAGGAAAAGCCCCCACAATAGATGACAGCTGTTTTGCAGTAGACTACCAGGCCAACGATAAAGACCTTGGGCTCTGGCTCGGCTGGGAAGATGAATACACCGGAGAATACGTGTGGGAATCATACACCGGATGGTATGGCAATCTTTGTCTGCGCCTTCTGATCAAGGCAGACAAACTGCCGACTGATCAAATAAATCTGGACCATGTGTATCTTCCGGGATACGTCAACACGGGAAAACCTTTTGAAATGACAGTCGCTGTCACCAACACGGCTTACAACGAAATCAATAATTTCACATTCCGGTATTCGCTGGGCGGAGAAACAAGAAACATAGTAGTGGAGGCCACACCTTCCATTCCGCCTCAACAGGAAGCGGACGTCACCGTCAAAGACCTCATTTGCGATAAAACCGGCCCTGAAGTGCCATTGGTATATGCCATTACAGCAGTCAACGGCAATTCGGATGCAATCATTACTGATTCCTCTGATCATGACACCCATATCCTCTCACTGCCGGAAGGCGTGGGATATAGCCGGAATGTAGTGGTCGAGGAGGGAACCGGCACATGGTGCGGTTATTGTCCGTTAGGCATCGTAGGCATGAAATATATGAGTGAGAAATATACGGATGGCTCGTTTATTCCAATCGCCGTGCATTACAGCGACAAGATGGAGACACCTTCCTATATGGACTTTGCGAACGAATACTTCAACACCTATCCATCGGCTGTGGCCAATCGCGACACATATCGCTTCGGCATACTTGAGCCCGACGCGGAGATACTGGAAATAGTATACCGATATCTTCGCGATATTCCGGCTTACGCGGAAATTGACCTCGCTGCAAACATTTCTGATGATTCAGATAAAGTATTGACGGTGACTACCACATCCCGTTTCGCAATACCTACTGAAAATAAATACAGAATCGAGATTGCCTTAACTGAAAATAAAGTAGGGCCGTATCCGCAGACCAATTTTTTTGCCGGCAATGCGGAAGGCCCGATGGGTGGATTTGAAGATATGCCGGATCCGGTAGACCTTATGTTTAACGATGTTGCGAGAGGCCTTTATAAAGCTGCAGAGCATTCCGGGGTGTCTGTGGGGATAGATTATGAGGATTCAATCTCCATATCTCTTGACGACCTCTCAGACGATGCCGATATCTCCGTCATAGCCATGCTTATAAACGAAACAGGCAACGAGATTGAAAACGCATCTTTCATCCATCTGGGCCCTATCTCCGGGGTTGAGACAATCGGCTCGCAAGAGCTTGACATAGAATCAGGCAAAGGATTCATTTCCGTATCGGGTTCAGGCGAGACGGCCAACGTGTATTCACTTGACGGCACAAATGTAGCCACCATAAAGGGGAGTGGCACCGCACGTCTTAATCCGGGAATCTATATTGTGACCGCAGCCGATAAATCTTACAAAGTGATTGTGAAATAAGAAGGAAATCCGGACCATATGAAATCCGGACCATATAAGAGGAGGGGCGACCGTCGACGGTCGCCCCTCCTCTTATATGCGGGTATCGGGGAAATCAATCCTCGTTGTGGCGCGGCTTGAACTGACGCGGGCCACGGTCGCCGCCCTCGCGGCGCGGACCTCTGTCGCCCTCGCGGCGCGGGCCACGGTCACCGTCGCGGCGCGGACCCCTGTCGCCCTCGCGGCGCGGGCCACGGTCGCCCCCCTCGCGGCGCGGACGCCCCTCACGCTCCACGTATCCCTCGGGGCGCGGAGTGAGCACACGCATCGAGAGGCGGAACTTGCCGGTCTTCTTGTCGATCTCGATGAGCTTCACCTTCACCTTGTCGCCCTCCTTCAGGCCGCTCTGCTCCATGGAGTCGAGGCGGTCCCAGGAGATTTCGCTGATGTGGAGAAGTCCGTCGCGTCCGGGCATGAACTCAACGAAAGCGCCGAAGTCAAGGATAGAGCGCACGGTGCCCTCGTAGATCTCGCCCTCCTCGGGCTGGGCCACGATGGCCTTGATCTTGGCGAGCGCGGCGTCGAGGCCGGCCTTCTCCTTCGAGGCGATCTCCACGCGGCCGATGCCGAGCTTCTCGTCCTCGTCGATCGAGATGACGGTGCCTGTCTCCTCCTGGATGCCCTGGATCACCTTGCCCTGCGGGCCGATGACGGCGCCGATCATCTCCTTCGGAATCTCGATGGTGACGAGGCGCGGCACGTGAGGCTTGTAGTCTTCCCTCGGAGCAGGGATTGTCTCGTTGATGATGCCAAGGATGTGGAGGCGGCCGAGGCGGGCCTGCTCGAGAGCCTTCTCGAGCACCTCATAGCTGAGGCCGTCGCACTTGATGTCCATCTGGGTGGCGGTGATGCCTTTCTCGGTGCCTGTCACCTTGAAGTCCATGTCGCCGAGATGGTCCTCGTCGCCGAGAATATCGGAAAGGATGGCGTATTTCACGTTGCCCTTGTCGGAGATGAGACCCATTGCCACGCCGGCTACCGGACGCTTCATCCTGACGCCGGCGTCGAGCAGGGCGAGGGTGCCGCCGCAGACGGTAGCCATGGAGGAAGAGCCGTTGCTCTCGAGGATATCAGAGACGATGCGGCAGGTGTAGGGGAAATCATCGGGGAACATCCTCTTGAGGGCGCGGTGGGCGAGATTGCCGTGGCCTATCTCGCGGCGGCCGACGCCTCTCACGGGGCGGGCCTCGCCTGTGGAGAACGGGGGGAAGTTATAATGGAGGAGGAAGCGCTCCTTGCTCTGGTTGAGCACGTCATCGACGATTTTCTCGTCGAGTGTCGTTCCGAGCGTTGCGGTGACGAGAGCCTGGGTCTCGCCGCGGGTGAAGATGGCGGCTCCGTGGGGGCCGGGCAGATAGTCTACCTCACACCAGATTGGGCGGATATCGGTAGTGGAGCGGCCGTCGAGGCGGATACCTTCGTCGAGCACGCAGCGGCGCATTGCCTCCTTCTCCACATCGTGGTAGTATCTCTTCACCATGGCCACGCGCTGCTCCTCGGTGTAGTTGGCGAGCTGCTCTTCGGTCATGGGAGGGAGCTGCTCGATATATTCGTCGACCACGGTCTGGAAGCTGTCGGCGCGCCAGTGCTTGTCGGCGTTTCCGGCGCGTGCGATGGCATAGGCCCTGTCGTAGCATTTCTCAGCGACATCCTTGCGAAGATCCTCATCGTTGACCTCATGGCAATATTCGCGTTTGGTCTCCTTTCCGGCCTCCTTCATGAGCTCTATCTGGGCGAGACACTGCTTCTTGATCTCCTCGTGGGCAACCTTGAGGGCCTCGAGGAGCTCGGCCTCAGAGACCTCGTTCATCTCGCCCTCCACCATCATGATGTTGTCGTAGGTGGCGCCGACCATCAGCTCGATGTCGGCCTTCTCCATCTGCTCGAAAGTGGGGTTGATGACCCACTGGCCGTCGACCCTTGCCACGCGCACCTCGGAAATAGGACCCTGGAAGGGGACGTCGCTCACCATGAGGGCGGCGGAGGCGGCGATGCCGGCGAGGGCGTCGGGAGCCTCGTTCTCATCGGCCGAATAGAGGGTGACGTTGACGAAAGTCTCAGCGTGGTAGTTGTCGGGGAAAAGGGGACGGAGCACACGGTCGACGAGACGCGAGGTAAGGATCTCGTAATCGCTGGCGCGACCCTCCCTCTTGAGGAATCCGCCGGGATAGCGGCCTATGGAGGAGTATTTCTCCTTATACTCGACTGTGAGGGGCATGAAATCCACGCCGTCGTTGGCCTCGGCGGCCGAGCAGACAGTGGCGAGGAGCATAGTGTTGCCCATCCTCACCTCCACCGCACCATCGGCCTGCTTGGCCAGCTTACCGGTCTCGATGGTAATCGTGCGGCCGTCGCCAAGCTCGATGGTCTTTTTGATTGGCTTTAACATAAAAAATCTTTCTTGTTTTTCTTCGCTTTCGATGTAAGCGGGCGGCCGTTCGGTCGGGGCCGCTCTCTGAGCTGTGAAAAAATCAGTTCACCTTAATTATAAAATTCGCGCAAAGTTACGAAAAAAAGCGGAATTAAGAGCATAAAACCCCGACAAATGGCATGAGGGGATGTGATGAGGGCCGTTTTTTGCCGAATATTTCCTAACTTTGCATCCACAAACCAACAACAACATCAGGAAATGACATCAAAAGCATACCTCAAGGCCGGCTACGCCGCGCTGCTGCTCACTATGGCGGCTGCCGGCGGGTGCGGCGAATCGAAATTCAGGATCCAGGGTAAGGTGGAAGGCGCCGACAGCGGCTCGATCGTGATCGAGAAGCCCGGCTTCCAGGGGGAATGGGTGGCCCTCGACTCCACGCGCATCGACACCGACGGCGACTTCAGCATCGCCATGACCTCGCCGGGCGCCCCGGAGATCTACCGCCTCAGCCTCGACGGCCGCTACATCTACGTGCCCGTCGACTCCGTGGAGACCATCACCGTGGCCACCACCCTCAAAGGCTTCGGCCTTGACTACACCCTCGAGGGGAGCGACGGCGCCAAGGCCCTCGCCGCCTTCGAGAGGGAGCTCATGGCCCGGAGCGCCGGTCTCCCCGCCGACAGCATGGACGCCTTCAAGCGACACGTCTACACCACCTACATGCAGCCCAACCCCGGCAGGATAGTGACCTACTACATACTGACGAAGACCGTGGGCGACAAGCCGCTCTACAATCCCGGCAGCGGCGACGACTACAAGTATTTCGCAGCCGTGGCCACGGCCTATCGCCAGCACAGCCCCTCCGACCCCCACACGCCCCTGCTCGAGGCGGCTGCCACCGACGCCATGAAGATGCGCAACAAGGCTCTGGGTCGCCACACCACCATCGCGGCCGAGGAGCTGAGGATCATCGACATCGCCCTCCAGGACGAAAACGGCGCGGAGAAGAAGCTCTCGCAGGTGGCCGGAAAAGGGAAAAAGACCGTAGTGGCGTTCTCACTGCTCACGGCTCCCGAGTCGCCGGCCTTCAACCGCGAGCTGCTGAAGGTCTACAGAAACCGCGGAGTGGAGATCTACAACGTCTCACTCGATCCCGACCGCTACGCATGGCGCGACGCCGCCGCCAACCTCCCCTGGACCACCGTCTACGACCCCGAGGGTGAATATTCCACGACAGCCCGCAACTACAACGTGACGGAGCTTCCGGCCTTCTTCGTCTACAGCCCGGAAGGAGAGCTTGTGGCCCGCGCCTCCAATTTCGAGGAATTAAACGCCATGCTCCAATAAACCATCATGGCGCGGGGGTGTTGTATGATTATAAACAAACCTGAAACTTCATTAAAAAATCTTAAAACACCACACGCCATGATCAGATCCCTATTCAGCATCGGCATCCTCGCCTGGGCATTAAGCTTCGGCGCCGCGGCGCAGACCACCGCAGTCAAAGTCAAGGACCACCGCACCAACCCGGAGGTCTACTTCCTCCAGGAGGGCGACCTCCCCAACAGCCTCGAGCTCCTGCCGGGTCCACCTGACGCCGCCTCCATCGCTTTTCTCTACGATCAGGCCCGCTACAACTGGGGCAAATCGATGCGCAACACGGAGCGCGGCGAGCAGGCCTTCCAGGACGCGAGGGTAAACGGCGACGGAGTGCCCAGGGCATTCTCGGAGGCGTTCGGCATCCCCATCACCAAAGAGGGCACTCCTGAGATCTACAGGCTTGTGGTGGGCATGCGCGAGGACGCCGGCGACCTCGCCACCCGCGAGGCCAAGAACCACTACAACCGCACGCGTCCCTACGCCTATTTCGGCGAGGACACCTGCAATCCGGAGCAGCAGGCGGAGCTCTCCACCAACGGCTCCTACCCCTCGGGCCACACCTCGATAGGATGGGCCACGGCGCTCGTGCTCTCCGAGATCAACCCCGACCGGCAGAACGAGATTCTGAAGCGCGGCTTCGAGATGGGCGAGAGCCGCGTGATCTGCGGCTACCACTTCCAGAGCGACGTCGACGCCGGACGCATCACCGCCTCCGGAGCAGTGGCACGCCTCCATGCCGACGAGGGCTTCGCCAGCCAGCTCGCCAAAGCCAAGAAGGAATTCGCCAGGCTCCAGAAAGAGGGTAAGGTGAAACCGGGGACGCCCCACACATCCAGATAACCACCGGGGGGCCCCCTTGAGGGGCGTCCCCCATCAGACATCCACTATAACCTATTCAAAAGTCATGAAGAAACTATACGCAGCATTCATCGCCGCAGCCTTAGGCGCGGGAATGATCACGGCCCAGGATTCCGACGAGCCGAAATTCAAGATAGCGCCGACCGGACGCATACTCCTCGACGGAGCGCTCTACGCCTCCCCCCAGAAGGAGCTTTTCAAGGATGGAGTGTCCATCCCCGACGTTAGGCTCGGAGCCAAGATGAGCTACGGGAAATGGGACGCGAAGGTAGACGTGGGCTTCGCCTACAACAAGGTGGGCCTCAAGGACGTCTACATCGGATATAACTTCAGCGACAAAGCGCTTGTGCGCATAGGCTCGTTCATACATCAGTACGGCCTCCAGAGCGCCACGAGCTCGTCGATGAAAGTCACGATGGAAGAGCCTGTGAGCAACGCGGTCTTCAACGACGACCGCCAGCTCGGCGCGATGTTCGTGTATTATCCGGAGGATTTCCTTGCCACGGTGAGCGTGCATGCGGAGCCGTCGGCATCGAAAGTGATACTGACGCCCAATCAGTTCAACCAGGAAGGCTACGGAGTAAGGTCACGACTCGTCTACCGGCCGATACACAGCGACGGAAAGACTGTGCAGGTTGGCATCAGCGGCGCCTTCTCCACACCCCAGCGCGACTTCCGCTACGACGAGGACGGCGAGGAGCGCGACGTGCACGACAGTTTCCAGTTCAAATCCAACTGGCCTACCCGCGTGAGCCAGGTGACGGCCATCAACGCCCTCGTCGACCACTCGATGAACCAGTGGAAATTCTCCCCGGAGCTGCTTCTCAGCTACGACCGCGTGGCCCTTGAGTCGCAGTACTACTTCAACCAGGTGAACCGCCGCAGCGGCCTCCACAACTTCCGGGGGCAGGGCGCCTACGTGATGCTGCGCGGCCTCATCCTCGGCGACGGGTATGGCTACAACTTCCTCGACGGCGGCCTCGCCACGCCGAAGGCGAAATCGCTCGAATGTGTGCTCGACTACAACTACACCTCGCTAAGCGACCGCAAGGCAGCCATCTTCGGCGGACGCCTCAACGACTTCTCGGTGACTTTCAACTACTACATCAACAAATACATGATAGCGCGCCTCCACTACAGCTACACCTACGTGTGGGACCGTGCCGGCGTCGGGCCGCGCACCCTCAACGGCTTCATGGCCCGCCTTCAGGTAATATTCTGACATAATGGAACTCGACTGGAAGGAGAAGCTCTCCGCTCTCCGCGCCACACTGCCACAGGCCGACCCCTCCGCGACCACCCCGGAAGAGCCGGCCTCGCCTGTCGCCCCGCGGCAGACAGGCCCCCTGCACATCGTTTATGAGAAAAAAGGACGCAAGGGAAAGCCCGCGACCATCATAGAGGGCCTCACCATCGGCGCCGAGGCCGTGGAGGCGCTCGCCTCCGAGATGAAGAAGAAGCTGGGCGTCGGAGGCTCATGGAGGGAAAGCGAGATCCTCGTCCAGGGCGACCGGCGCGACGACGCGGCCGCCTTCCTCCGCTCCAAAGGCTTCAGATGCCGTTAGGCCCCCGGCCGGACGACACGTTCCATATACCCGTTCACCCTACATCCTGACACACTATGCTGCACCTGCAACGAGCCTCCGCCGGGTCGGGCAAGACCTACACGCTGGCACGCACATTCATCACCGACTACCTCGTGGCCACCGCCGACGACGGCAGCCACCGTCTGCGCTTCAAGGAGGAGCTGGCCGACGCTCTGCCGCGCATCCTCGCCGTGACCTTCACCAACAAGGCCACCAACGAGATGAAGCAGCGCATAGTGGAGCGTCTCGCCGAGCTCTCCCGTCCCACCCCCGGGACACCCTATCTCGCCGAGCTCCGCGAGCTCACCGGTTCATCCACGGCCCTGATCGCGAAGATGGCGGGCGAGGCGCTCGCCGTGCTGCTCAACAACTACAGCGACTTCAAGGTGTCGACAATCGACTCCTTCTTCCAGACCATCCTGCGCACCTTCGCCTATGAGACCGACCTCAACGACACCTACCAGATCGAGCTCGACAGCGACTACGTGGCCGAGGCATCGCTCAAGGCTCTCCTCGACGACATCGACGCCCGACGCAACCCCCGCGGCGAATACTGGGCCTCGCACATCATGAGGAAAGCCCAGAGGAACGACAACAAGGGATGGAACGTGTTTCAGGACAGCACCGCCTCCACGTCGGTCTACCGCAGGATCATCGGAAGCATCAAGCGGCTGGAGAGCGAGGACTTCAAGCAGATCAGGGAAGACCTCGACCTCTGGGCCGGGGAGCATCCCGACTTCGGCCGTGCCTACGGCCAGGCGGCGCGTCGCGTGGAGGCCCGGCTGAAGAAGCTCCACACCGCGATGCTCGGAGCCATGAGGGCGCTACCCCTCCTCTTCGCCGCCCAGGGCCTCGACATCGAGAAAGACTCCCGGAGATATATGTGGAGCCAGGTGAAGAAGGCGCTCTCGAGCCGTCCCACAGACCTCGACACAAAGACGAAATGGCTCACCTGGGACTCCGGCGAGGAGGCCGTGAAGGCCGCGCTCGTCAGGAAGCTCCCCGACACCACGCTCGGCGAGCTGCGCGAGGCGGCTGCCGAAGCCTACGCCCTCCACGAGGCATGGCGCGAAGAGCTGATGTCGCCCGCCTACAGGCTCTGGAGCATCTACGACCGCCTCCTCCCCTTCCTGGGGCTAATCATGGAGGTGAGGAAGAAGACAGGCGAATATCTCGAGACCACCAACTCGGTGCAGATCGGCGAGACCAACTCCATACTTCGCCGCATCATCGGCGACGACGACGCCCCCTTCATCTACGAGCGCCTCGGCTCGCGCATCAACCATTACCTCATCGACGAGTTCCAGGACACCTCGCGGCTCCAGTGGGAGGTGCTTCATCCCTTAGTGGCCGAGAGCATGGGGCGCGGCCAGGACAACCTCATCATCGGCGACGCCAAGCAGAGCATCTACCGCTTCCGCAACGCGGAGCCGGAGCTGATCACCACTACGGTGCCGCGGCAGTTCCCGGGCCATCACGCCGCCGGGCTCACACCCGAGGAGAACACCAACTGGCGCAGCCGCCGCAGGATAGTGGAATTCAACAACTATTTCTTCAAGGCGCTGAGCGAGGAGATGCACGGCGCCGACTCCGGATACATCAACCTCCGGGAGCTCTACGGCAACGTGGTGCAGCGTCCCCACCACACGGACGACCGGGGATATGTGGAGATCGACTTCGTAGACGCCTACAGCGGCGACAACGACGAGGGAGAAAGCGTGCCGTTCCCCTATATCGGGCCGAAGGTCAGGGAGATGCTGGAGCGCGGCTACCGCATGCGCGACGTGGCCGTGCTCGTACGCACCAACGACGACGGGCAGATGGTGATCGCCTCCATCAACTCCTACAACCTGCACCTCCCCGAGGGGGAGAGCCCCATCGAGGTGGTGAGCGAGGAGTCGCTGCGCATCGGCGGCTCGCCGGCGGTGGAGATGATAGTCAACGCCCTTCGCACCATCAACACCGGTATGGAAACCGGTGGCACGGCGGGCCTGGCCTACTACACAATGCGCCATCCGGAGATGGACCCGTCGGAACACGTGGCCCGCTACGAGACCGACACCGAGGCCGGCGACGCGCTCGCCTCCATAGCCTCCGACATGCAGACGGTGGCGCTTCCGGCCCTCGTCGAGGCGCTGGCCGAGAGATGCCTCTCCCCTGCCGCCGCCTCTTCCGAAGCCATCTATCTCGCCGCCTTCCAGGACCTTGTGACCGAATACTGCGAGGGACATTCCACCGACATCGGCTCCTTCCTCGAATGGTGGGACACCCGAGGCAAGGACAAGGCGGTGTCGAGCCCCGAGACCACCGACGCGGTGCAGGTGATGACCATCCATAAGTCGAAGGGACTGGAGTTTCCATGCGTCATCATCCCCAAGGCCGACAGCGAGCTGCTGCCTGGTAAAAACAAGGAGGAATGGGCGTGGGTGAGACCCTCTCCGGAGAGCCTCGAGAGCGGAGTTCTCCCGCCGTGGGTGCCGGTGGTGCTCGACGGGAATCTCGAGGACACTCCCCACGAAGCCACCCTGCGCCGGTATGTCGACGCCTACCTGATGGACTCGGTCAATACATATTACGTGGCGTTCACCCGCGCCGTCGACGAGCTCCACGTCTACGCGAAGCGCCCCACATCGCGCGACGAGGGACGCATATCGCAGGAACTCATGAAGCTCTGCGATCCTGAGGAGAACGGAGGCAAGTGCGCAGGCGAGGAATACGTGGCGGATCCATGCGGCTTCGAAATGACGAGGACCGGCGACGGAGAGGTGGCGTCGATCACCTACGGCCGCCCCTCGCGCCATGAAGCGCCGGCGGCCAGAGAGACACGCCACTTCATCATCGACCGTTACGACTCCAACTCCCATCTCAACCAGCTCCACTACGTGGAGGCCGACGGAGGCGATGAATCCACAGCCGAGACCGAGCGCGGCGAGAAGCTACACGCCATCATGCAGATGACTGAGCGGCGCGGCGACCTGCACGGCGCCGTGGAAAAGGTGCGGATGCGCGGCCGCATCACGTCGGCCGAGGCCCTGGAGATGGAGGCTCTACTGAGTGAGGCCCTCGAGATGCCGGAGGTCGCCCCCTGGTATGGCGGAGACTGGAAGGTGATGAGCGAGCGCGACATCTACAGCCAGAGAGGCACCCACCGTCCTGACAGGGTGATGGTGAGCCCCGACGGACGCCGCGCCGTGGTGGTCGATTATAAATTCGGCAGTAGCGTGGGATGGCACGACCACCGGAGGCAGGTGAAGAAATATATGGAGCTCATAGCCTCGGCAGGTAGCTATGAGCTCGTGGAAGGATGGGTGTGGTATGTGTCGGAGTCGGAATTGCGCCGGGTGAAGTGAGCGTCCCGCAGTGTCATTCCTCCTACTTGTCCACCTTGGCGATGCAGTGCATGAGAGAGCCGTCGGCATTGCGCAGGTGCATGCCGTTGCCCTCGCAGTAGCGCCAGTTGCGGCATGAGCCACAGACCCCGGTGCGCATCCAGCTCCGGTCGCGGTATTTCCGGTATCCCGACTGCCATACATCCCAGATGTCGTCGCGGTAGATGTTGCCCTGCGAATAGTCGGCGCGGATGCTGGGGCATGCGGCTATCGAGCCGTCGAGCAGTACGGAAGCAGTGGTGACGCCGGCCGTGCATCTGTAGAACCCGTCTCTCACCAGCCCCTCGTAGCCCTCGAGGAAACCCTCGCAGCAGAAGGAGGGCGTGATGCGTCCCTCCTTGCGGGTACGCACGATGAACCGCATGAGAGAGTCGATCTCCCCGGCCGTAAGGTTGAATTCGGGATAGGCCGCGGCCCGTCCGGCCGGAAAGATGGTGAATAGGCGCCAGCGCTTCACGCCGGCGGCGATCAGGAGCTCCTTTATGGCGTCGAGCTCGGCGAGCGAGCGTCGGTTGACGCATGAGACCACGTCGAAGTTAAGGCCCGGCACGGCGGCCAGCATCTTTATCGCGGCGTAAGCCTTCTCGAATGAGCGTGGATTACAGCGCATCCAGTTGTGGACGTCGCAGGTGCCGTCGAGGCTCACCGTGATGTTGTGGAGCCCGGCCTTGCGCAGCGACATGAGCCTCTCCGGAGTGAGGGCGAAGCCGTTGGTGACGATTCCCCAGGGGAGTTCGCGCCGGTAAAGCTCCAGTCCGACCTCCTCGAGGTCGGGACGCATGAGCGGCTCGCCACCCGTGATTACGATGTTGAGCTTATGACGGTCGACGTGCGGTAGGAGCCTGTCGAGGGCGGCGAGGAAATCGGCCGCCCGCCATCAGCGGCTCCGGGACGGTTGAAGAATCGCCTGCCCCGTGAATCAAAGCCGGATTAACAATCATTAACATCCGCCTGCCTTCCGAAGCGGGCGCAGCGGGGAGAGAAAGCTACAGTGACCACGCAATCGTCGCTGCGGTAGGAATAGAGCCGCATAGCGACAACCTCGCCTGACGGCATGACGATGCGGGCACTTCCATACACAGGGCGCGGAGCAGAGGGAAGGGCGGGATTGTCGTGGATCTCCGGCAGGGAGTCGATGATGATCTGCGAGCGGAAATCGAGCCCGGGAGTGAGGACGGCCTTGTAGAGTGCCTCCTTGGCAGTCCATGCAAGCACATTGGCGGCGACATCGTCGGCGGCCACAAGCTCCAGCTCATCGGGCGAAAGGAAACGCTCGCGCACACGTAGCACCTTCTCGCGGTCGAGGCGCTCGGCGTCGATGCCCATTGCGGCGCGCTCGCTGAACCCGCCGAGGCGCACCTCGGGCGTCGGAGGAAGGGTGGCCACACAGAGCAGTCCGTCGGTATGAGTGACGGAAATACGTGCCTCGGAGCCTGACACGAAGGGAGCTCCGGAGTCGAAATGGCCCACCTCCCGGTATCCGTCGCGGCCGTTCTCGCAATAGATCTGCATGGCCATCTCGCGCCATACGCGCCCGGAGCGGGAAGCGCAGCCGCTCACCTCCTCCACCTTGATGCCGGGAGGGGTGGGATGGCGCCAGTAAATGAAATCATCATTCATTATCGTGTGTGTTATCTTTTTCAATGATATCCGGCTCTACCCTGACCTTCACGCGGGTGATGCGGTGGCGGTCGACATTGAGCACCTCAAACCGGCAGGGGCCTCTCCGGAGCTTCTCCTTCGGCGCCGGGAAGTCGCCCTTGATCTCCAGCAGCAGGCCGGCGAGGGTCTCGGCGTCTCCGATGTCGCCGAGCTGCTCCTCCTCGATGCCCGTGCAATGGCAGAAATCGCCGAGGGGGATCTTGGCGTCGAAGATATATGTGTCGGGGGCGATGCGGCGACACACCGTAGAGGCTGTGTCGTATTCATCGTCGATCTCTCCCACTATCTCCTCGATGATGTCCTCGAGGGTCACGATGCCGCGGGTGCCGCCATATTCGTCGATGACGATGGCGATGTGTATCTTCTTCTTTCTGAAGTCCTCAAGGAGGTCGTCGATCATCCTGGACTCGGGCACGAAATAGGCGTCGCGCAGCAGGCTCTGCCATTGGAAGGAGTCATCCTCCTTTCCGACATAGGGAAGGAGGTCCTTGCTGTATAGGATGCCGCGGATGGAGTCCTGGGAAGTGTCGTAGACGGGAATCCTGGAGAATCCCGACTTGATGATGACGTTCATGGCCTCGGTCCAGGTGGCGTGATACTCGATGTCGGTGACGTCGACGCGCGAGATCATGATGTCGCAGACCTCCTTCTCTCCAAACTGGAGAATGCCCTCGAGCATCTCTTTCTCCTGGCCCTCCTTGATGTCGGAGATCTCGAGGGCCTTCTCGAGCTCGTCGGTGGAGATGTTGTCGCGCTTGCGCGATATCGCGTGGGTCACGAGATTGGTGCCTTTCACCATCACGCGGGCCACCGGGCCGAACGCCTTGTAGAAGAAGGTGAGCGGAGAGCCGGCGAAGAGCACCCACGACAGAGTGCGTCCGCGCGCCACGAGCTTCGGGAATATCTCGCCGAAGAGCAGCAGCAGGAAGGTGAGGAGCACGGTCTGGAAGAGGAAGTCGAGCACGGGGCTGTTGAAGCGCACCACCTGGTTGAGGGCCGTCGACAGGAGCACCACCATTGTGATGTTGACAAGGTTGTTGACAATGAGGATTGTGGCCAGCAGGCGCTCGCTGTGGCTGATGAGGAAGAAGGCGGTCTTGCTTCTCGAGTCCTCGGCTTCGCGGAGGTCGTCGATCTGTGCGGGCGTAAGGCCGAAATACGCCATCTCGCTGCCGGATATGAAAGCCGACACAAGCAGGCAGCAGAACGCAATGGCTACGATAAAGGCCCATCCTGTCCAGCTGGCAGGGGGAGTGAAAGCCATGGCGTCGGCGAGGAGAGAGAGCAATAAAAAGCCGGGATCGGAAGCCGGCAAAGGGTCAGTGTCCAAAATTACGTGATATTGGTTTGGAATGCAAAGATAATCAATCGGAGGGGAATGACAAAATAATACGGCCATGAAGCGCGGTTTAAAGGGCATTTCGGGCTCCGGAACACAGACGTGGCCGCTGCAAGGGCTTGCAGCGGCCACGTGATATTGAAATCGTCGGGAAATGATCAGAGCCTTATCCTGACTGCGGCCTCGCCGGCACGCAGTATGTAGATTCCGCTGCGGAGGGAGCGGAGGTCGTCGCGCGAGGCGCCTCGACGCAGACACACTCCGTCGACAGAATAGACGTCGAAGCTGTCGGGGATAGCCTCGGCCACCGCCTCGATGCCGGAGCCGTCGGAGAGAGTGATCTCCACCGGGCCATAGATGAGCTGTTCGCGGTCGTTGCGCACCGCCATGAGATAAGTGCCCTCGCCTACGGTCGACGGGCGCCACTGCAGTGTCTTGCTGATGGTGGCGTTGGAGCCGACCCTGATGTTGTTGTAGGGGCGCCTCTCAAGCACGGCCCCTGATTCAGGATCGATCACCTCGAGAAGGATGCTTCCGGAGTATTCTGTCGCGGAAAGGTTCTCGACCTCGCATTTCAGGCTGTTGCGCCTGTCGCTCCTCATGCTCTCGGGAAGGGTCATGTTCCTTACCACGATCTCTGGATAGGAGATGGTCTCTATGAGCCCGGTAAAGGGCTCGCTGACGGGAGTGCCGTCGGGAAGGGTGAACGAGAATACATACTCTCCGCCGGGCACCCATGCGTTCCAGTCGAAACTTTCGTCAACGGTCTGGCCTACGGCGACATTCACCCCGAAGCGGCATACCGAGACTGTCTCCATGGTAGCCGGCTCCACCACATTCATGAGGATATCGCCTTCGTAGGGGAGCTCTCCTGAATTGGTTATGCTGAAGCTGTAGAGCGGCGGACAGTCCTCGCAGTCGGGATAGCCCATGCCGAAATCGGTGACTGAAAGCTCGCTGCTTACGTCGGGCACACCCTGAGCGAACGATATGTTGCCGTCGGCGTCTACCGTCATCTCCACCGAGCGGGCCTTTCCGGCCGGGATGTGGATCTTCTGCCAGTCGCCGTCATCCTCGCGCACCACCGGATAAGCCGTATAGGCTCCCTGCGGGAGGTTCATGGAAGCGATATCCACATAATAGCCCCCTATGCCTTTGATGCTGGTGCCGTGTCCCGTTCCAGGCACCTCGGCGGGGCCGTCGGCGCAATAATGCCTCTCGCCGTCAGTCCCCTCCGCGCAGAGGCCGAACCAGAGATTCATATCGTTGACTCCGAAGAGGTAGGCCCCCTGCTCGCCGTTGTCGAAGGTTACGCCCCAGAGGCTTTCTTCCTCGTCGTAGACGGGAGTGAACGAGCCGTAGGCAAACAGTGGTATGGCTCTGGAAGAGCCCTCCTTAGCGGGCTGCAGGCCGATGATCACGTCCTGGCTTGCGTTGAATCCGTTGCCGGTGACGGAGCCTCCGGCTCCCTGCTGCTCCGGGTCGAGCACGGCGAGGAGGAAATAGCCGTCGCTCATGCCGCCCCATCCCCAGTTGATGTGGAAGAGGTTGTCGGAGCTGTAGCCGTCGCAGACGAACTCATGGCCTCCGCCGTCGCTCTGGCCGGCGTAGAGCACGGGACGCCCCTCGGCGAGCTCGTTGTAGATCATATCGTTCCATTCGGTGAAGCCGTAGAAGTCGCGCATGAGGTAGCGTGCGCCGGCGTCGAAGCCGAAATGCTCCACGAGCATCCTGGGGATGCGGAAGGAGTGTGCGCCGCTGCCGTAGGGGGAATACATCATGTCGACCCCGACGCCGCAGGCGTAGGAGAGGGTGGCGAGAGCGTTGTTGATATCCGTTCTCGAGCCGGGATAATCCTCCGGGTCGAAAGGCACCTGAAGGGCCATATTGTCCCAGTCGAAGGAAGTGTACTCATAGTCGAAAGAGTATTCCGTCCCGCGGTAGGTGTAGGAATACAGGCCGTATCCATACTCGGCCGGGCAGCGGAAGTAGTTGACCACCTGGGCCACGGCGGTGGCGACGCAGCCCACATACGAGCGCTGCCCGTCGATCTTCGGGCAAAGCCGGTTGTAGGGATCGTCCTGGTTCCACTTGGTCTTGACGAGGGGCTCCACGGGCTCACGCTCCGTGAAGTCGGCCACCTGCCGGGCATCGGTCTCGCGGAGACGGTTGATCTGGCTGGTGTACTCGTCGAGCCACCAGAGGAACTCCGGGGAGGCGTCGGCGAGTGAGAAGTCGCCGGAGTCGGCATATCCGAGCAGGGGGGTCACGGCGTCGTCGGCCGCCACCACGATAAAGCCCGAGTCGCTGCCGGAGGAGTTGAAGACGAAGAGGGCCGGGGCGTCTTCCTCGCCGAAGGAGCCGCCGAGGGAGAACGCGGCGGGAGTTGCGGCGGCGAGTCGCGAGGGGCCGGAGGCGATGGCGCGACCCAGCGCCTCCTCGGGTGTGAGGGGTGCCGCAGAGACAGTGATGGCACAGCCCGAGCCGAGCAGTGCCATCACTAAAAGGTTGGAATTGAGTTTCATGACATATTTACTTAACAAATCTGATGAATAGTGGTATTCAGACGTGAAGTGGGTCAGTCGCGGTTTCCGCCGAAGATGCGGAGCAGGAAGAGGAAGAGGTTGATGAAGTCGAGATAGAGGTTGAGGGCCCCCATAGTGGCGAGCTTGTCGGCGAGCGAGGGCTCGAGATTTGCAGCGGCAAGCTGACGGATGCTCTGGGTGTCCCAGGCGGTGAGGCCGATGAAGATCAGGACTCCGACGATGGAGATGATCCATTCCATAGTGCTGTTGGCCCAGAAGATGTTGACGATGCAGGCGATGATCAGCCCGAAGAGGGCCATCATCAGGTAGCTGCCCATCTTCGAGAGGTCGGTCTTGGTGAAATATCCGTAGACGGACATTGCGCCGAAAGTGCCGGCTGCGATGAAGAATGTGTAGACGATGGTGCCTATCTTATAGACGATGAATATCGGCGCGAGCCAGCATCCCATAAGAGCTGCGAAGAGGCAGAAGAGGAGGAAGCATGCCGTGGTCGACATGCGGGTCATCCTGGCCGGGAGCACCCATGCCATGACGAGCATTGCGATAAGCATGCCCCAGAACACAAGCTGGTTGCCGAAGAAGAACTGCATGGCCGACACGCTGCTTGCCACGCCGAGGGCGCAGAAAGCGGAGATTAGCAGGCCCACAAACATGCGGACGTAGACTCTCTTCATCACGGCGTTGGTCTGCTCGGTGACGGTCCTGACCCCGTTGAAGGGGGGAGGAGTGGTGGGTTGATATTTGTAATCCATAACTTTAAGTGTTTTGATTTGATAGATCAGATATAATAAGACAGTCGGGGCGCTACATTCTCTCGGGCATCTCCATTCCGAGCAGGGAGGCCGCGGAGCGCAGCGTGCGCGCCGTGACTGAGGAGATGAGCAGGCGGAGGGCCCTGCGCGACCCGTCGGGCTCGCGGAGCACCGGGTAGTCGTGGTAGAACTGGTTGTATTCCTTCGCGAGGTCGTAGCAGTAGTTGGCGATGAGCGCCGGGGAGTAGGTGCGTCCGGCCTCTGCCACTACATCGGGGAACTCGGCGATACGGCTTATGAGGGAGCACTCCTTCTCCTCGGGGAGGGCCGGAGCGGCCTGGGGGAGGCCGGCCTCGGCGGCCTTTCTCTCTATAGAACGTATGCGGGCGTAGGTATATTGCAGGAAGGGGCCGGTATTGCCGTTGAAATCAATCGATTCCTTGGGATTGAAGAGCATGTTCTTCCTGGGGTCGACCTTCAGCAGGAAATACTTGAGGGCTCCGAGGCCCACCATGCGGGCGACCCCGGCGGCCTCTTCGGGCGTCATGTCGGCGAAGCGGTCGGCGGCGGTCTCGGCGGCCGAGGCCGTCATGGTGTCGATGAGGTCGTCGGCGTCGACCACCGTACCCTCCCTCGACTTCATCTTCCCCTCCGGGAGCTCCACCATGCCGTAGGAGAAATGCACGAGGTCCTTGCCCCACTTGAAGCCGAGGCGGTCGAGGAGCAGCGAGAGCACCTGGAAGTGATAGTTCTGCTCGTTGCCCACCACGTATATCATCCTGTCGATGGGGAAATCCTGATAGCGGAGCTTGGCTGTGCCGATGTCCTGGGTCATGTAGACGCTGGTGCCGTCGGAGCGCAGCAGGAGCTTATGGTCGAGGCCGGCGTCGGTGAGGTCGGCCCAGACCGACCCGTCGTCCCTGCGATACATGATCCCCTTCTCGATGCCGGCGAGCACAAGGTCCTTCCCCTCGAGATAGGTGTCTGACTCGTAGTATATCTTGTCGAACGAGACTCCGAGGCGGCGGTATGTCTCGTCGAAACCCTCGTAGACCCATTCGTTCATCATCTTCCAGAGGGCCCTGACCTCGGGGTCGCCCTGCTCCCAGCGGCGGAGCATGTCGCGGGCCTCGGCCATGAGTGGCGACTTCTCCTTTGCCTCGTCTTCCGAGAGGCCCTGCTCCATGAGTCTCTTCACCTCCTCCTTGAAACGGCGGTCGAAGAGCACGTAGAAGTCGCCGATGAGGTGGTCGCCCTTCTTGCCGGAGGAAGCCGGGGTGACGCCGTCGCCCCATTTCCGCCATGCGAGCATCGACTTGCAGATGTGGATTCCGCGGTCGTTGACGATATTTGTCTTCACCACCCTGTAGCCGTTGGCCTCGAGGATCCGGGAGAGGGAGTATCCGAGCAGGTTGTTGCGCACGTGCCCGAGATGGAGCGGCTTGTTGGTGTTGGGGGAGGAATACTCCACCATCACGAGGGGGGCGTCGGGAGCCGGGGCGCGGAAGCCGAACGAGGGGTCGGCGGCGATGCCGGCGAGCAGGGAGCCCCAGAACTGCGGGGAGACGGAGATGTTGAGGAAGCCCTTCACCACATTGAAGCGCTCCACGGCCGGGACATTGGCGCGGAGCCATTCGCCGATTTCCGTGGCGGTAGCCTCGGGGCTTTTACGTGATAGCCTGAGCCAGGGAAACACCACGACAGTGACGTTGCCTTCGAATTCCTTCTTGGTTGCCTGGGGCACGATGGAGTCGGGGGCGACAGAGGCGCCGTAAAGGGCGGCAAGGGCGTCGGCCACACCCTGAGCGATAATAGAGTCGATCTGCATTTAGCGAAGATAATTACTGTTTCAGGCCACAAAGATAAGCAAAAAAGGGATAAAAAGCAAAAGCGCCGCCCGGAGAGGCAGCGCTCTGACGCATCGGCCCGGGAGAATGAGGGCCTGTTATCGTCGGGTCACTTGCCCAGGTCGACGGCAGGTTTGAATTTCACCACCTTGCGGGCAGGGATCTGGATTTTCTCCTTGGTCTGGGGATTGATGCCTTCGCGGGCCTCTTTTTCCACAACCGAGAAAGTGCCGAATCCGATGAGCTGCACCTTGTCGTCGTTGGCGAGGGCCTGCTCTATCGATTCGAGGCAGGCATCGAGGGCGGCCTTGGCGGCCACCTTGTTGAGGCCGGCCTTGGCGGCGATTTCGTTCACAAGATCTGTCTTGTTCATAACTTGATATGTATTAAATTAACAAATTGGGGCAAATATACGACTTTGTCTTATTATTACAAATTAAAAGCATGAATATTTCAACGGTGCAGACGATTTTTTGATAAAAAGGGTCAAAAACCCCCGTAATAGCGGGGAAATTACTAACTTTGCGGTATGTTTCAGAATATAGGCTCTCGATGGGCGCAGATTCCGCCCGTCACCAAGAATCTCATCATAATCAACTTCCTGATATGGGTGGTTGAGATTGTCTTTCCCCGGTTCTCCGCCACTATAGTCAATGTGCTGGGGCTTCATTTCGCGTGGTCAGACAGGTTCAATCCGATCCAGCTGATCACCTACATGTTTGTCCACGACCCGTCGTCGCCGCTCCATATCCTCTTCAACATGTTTACGCTGTGGATGTTCGGGCGTGTGCTGGAGCAGGTGTGGGGGCCGAAGCGCTTCTTCGTCTTCTACATGGTGTGTGGCGTGGGAGCGGCGCTGGTGCAGGAGGGGATGTGGGCGGCCACATGGCGCCACGACTACATCACCGGCATAGCGCGGATGAACGGCATGACCTACGACAGCATGCGGCAGGTGGTGGAGTCGGCCACGGCGGCGGGCGACGCCGGCTTCGCCAACGCGATGGAGATGTTCCGCTCCTCGCTGGTGACCATCGGCGCCTCGGGCGCCGTCTTCGGCCTGCTGCTGGGATTCGCCTTCGTGTTTCCCGACATGCCCCTCTACCTCTTCTTCATCCCGGTGCCCGTGAAGGCTAAATACATGGTGCTGGGCTATGCGGTGCTGGAGTTCTTCTTCGGAGTGAGCGGCAGGATGGACACGGTGGCCCATTTCGCGCATCTCGGAGGCATGATCTTCGGCCTCATCCTGCTTCTCTACTGGAAAAAGAAAGGCACACTGAATGGGCGGCGGTATTTTTAGGAGATTCGCCGGATGGTGTGGCTCGGCCGCACTCGCGTGGCTGCTGGGTGTCAACGTGGCCGTATGGCTTCTGACGGCCGTGGTGTCGCTGCTTCCCGCCGGGTGTCCGCTCACGGAGGCCACCCTCGAGAGGGCGCTCGCGCTGCCGTCGGGCTTCGGCGACTGGGCGTGGCGTCCGTGGACTCTGCTGAGCTACATGGTGACGCAGTTCTCGCTGCTCCATCTGCTCTTCAACATGCTGTGGCTCTTCTGGTTCGGACGGCTGTCGCTGACGCTTTCCGACAGCCGGGGGCTGGCGGTGGCCTATATCGGAGGCGGCGTGGCCGGCGGAGTGATGTATCTGGCGGTGTGCGCTCTCACAGCGACCGGCGGGAGCCATCTCTGCGGATCGTCGGCCGCGGTGCTGGCGGTGATGGCCACGGCGGCGGTGCTCACGCCGCATCTCCGGCTCCGGCTGATGCTCATCGGGGAGGTGAGCCTCAAATGGCTCGCCGTAGGGTGCATGCTGCTCTGCCTGGCGGGCTCGTGGGGCAACTGGCCCACGCAGATGGCCCACATCGGAGGAGCGGCCTTCGGCGCCCTCTTCGGTCTGGCGTGCCGCCGGCGTCCCGGGCTGACAGCCGCCCTGGCCGCGAAGGTCGGCAAGGGTATGCGCCGGGCAAAGGCGCGACGGCGCGACGGCCGCGCCGTGGCCGAAGCCGGCAGCAGGATGCATGGCGACCACGCGCGGCTCGACGAGCTGCTCGACAAGATACGCTTCTCGGGCTACGGCTCGCTGACACACGGAGAAAGAAACGAACTCGAGCTCCTCTCCCGCAGGCTCCGCAAATGAGGCGACTGCGGCCCGGAGGAGGCAACCGATTGAAATAAAGGATTAAGAATATGTTTCACATACCAATAGTGAGCCCGGTGGTGCGCAATGTGCTGCGGGCGGTAAGCATACTTTTCTACCTGCTGATGATGCTGTCGGCCTACGGCGGCAGAATCAATCCGGAGTATATGGCCACCCCGTCGGTGCTGACGCTGGCCCTCCCCTACTTCACCGTCATCACGGGCATCATCATCCTCTACTGGCTTCTCTGCCGGCGCTTCATATTCGCCGGCATAGGAGCGCTGGCGATAGTGGCATGCGCCGGCCCTGTCGGGGAGGCTTTCCCGCTCAGCTTTCCGAAGAAGGCGGCGGAGGGAGCCGCCACATTCCGCCTCATGAGCTACAACATACTCCACACCGACGACATGCGGCAGCCCGACTACCCCGGCAACCGCGCTCTGGAATACATACTCCACAGCGGGGTCGACATAGTGGCGATGGCCGAGCTCTACAATTTCTCGCCCGATGAGTTCCGTAACGCCACGCCGCAGCTCATCGACAGCGTGGCGAAGGCCTATCCCTACCGCGCCGGGCTCAACAGCAACGACATCAAGATCATGTCGAAATACCCGGTAGACCGCATGGGCATCAGCGGGGCCGAGGGGCGCGTGAGCTACGACTTCTTCAAGGTGCACTTCCCGGGAGGGCGCCGGGTGGTGGTGGCCATGGTGCATCTGCCCTCGTTCAATCTCAGCGAGAAGGAGCGTCAGGTGGTGAGCGAGATGCGCACTGTAGGGGGCGCGAAGGAGAGCATGCGCGAGCTGAAGGGGAGCATCTTCCAGAAGCTGAGGACATCCTTCCGCGACCGGGCGCGTGTGGCGTCGCGTCTGCGCGAGGCCATCGACACGGTGAAGGGCAACCTGATAGTGTGCGGCGACTTCAACGACGTGCCCGCCTCCTGGAGCTACAGCCTGCTGAAGGGCGACGACATGCGCGACGCCTACACGGAGACCAACTTCGGGCCCACCTTCACCTACAACGCCCATCTCTTCTATTTCCATATCGACCAGGTGCTCTACCGGGGCGACCTGAAGGCGCTGAGCGTGAAGCGGGGTAAGATCAACACGTCAGACCATTACCCGCTGATCACCGAGTTCGAGTTTACCGGGAATTAAAATTGGCAATATCAGACTTTCTGACTATCTTTGCGGCTGAAAGCCGAAAAGCCGTATCATGAACAACAACAACAACCTAAATACCGCAACATGAACGTCAAACCAATCATTGCCGCCGCGGCCATACTGCTGCTGGGGGCAACCCAGAATCCGATTATGGCGCAGACCCAGGACAATCCGTTTCTGAAGCCCTACACGGCAAAGTATGAGATCCCGCCCTTCAGCGAGATCAAGACCTCCGACTTCATCCCGGCCATCAAGGCCGGCATCGAGGAGATGAAGCAGAACATCGACAACATAATCCGCAACCGGGCGACCCCCGACTTCGACAACACGATCCTCCCGCTGGAGAACGTGTCGCCGATCCTTGAGAGGGTGTCGTCGGTGTTCTACACCTACGACGGAGCGCTGAGCACCGATGAGTTCGCCGCCATGGCCGAGGAGGCCATCCCGCTTCTCAATCAGGCGAGCAACGAGCTCAACCTCAACGAGCTCCTCTTCCAGCGCATCAAGAGCGTCTACGACAACCGCGACCGTCAGGGGATGACCGACGTGCAGAAGCGCCTCACGGAGAAATACTACCGCGAGTTTGCCGAGCAGGGCGCGGCCCTCACTCCGGAGAAGAAGGCCGAGCTGGTGAAGATCAACGACGAGCTGGCCGCCCTCTTCATCAGATTCAACAAGAACCTCCTTACGGCCACCAACAACTTCTTCGTGACGGTCTACGACGAGGCCGACCTCGCCGGGCTTCCGGAGTCGTCGAAGGCGATCGCCGCCGAGGAGGCGAAGGCCCGCGGCCTCGACGGCCTCTGGGTGTTCACCCTCCACGGGCCGAGCCGTCTGCCGGTGCTCCAGTATGCCGACAACCGCGGTCTGCGCGAGGCCATCTACAAGGGCTACACCACCCTGGCCTCTTTCGGCGACACCAACAACTACCCGGTGATCGAGCAGATCGTGAAGCTCCGCGCGAAGAAGGCGAAGCTGATGGGCTTCGACACCTTCGCGCAGATGATGACCTCGCGCGTGATGGCCAAGACCCCCGAGAACGCCGAGAACCTGCTTCTCCAGGTGTTTGAGCCGGCGGTGGAGCGCAGCCGCGAGGAGGTGGCCGACATGCAGGCCATCGTCGACAGCGAGGGGGGCGACTTCAAGATCGCCCCGTGGGACTACTACTACTACGCCGGAAAGGTGAAGAAGCAGAAATATGACATCGACGAGAACGAGGTGCGCCAGTATTTCTCGCTCGACAACGTGCTGAAGGGGCTCTTCCTGGCCGCCGAGCGCCTCTACGGCATAAAGATGGTGGAGATGCCCGACGCGAAAGGATACATGGACCAGATGACCGTCTACGACGTGGTCGACGCCAAGACCGGCGAGCATATCTCCGTATTCATGACCGACTTCTTCCCCCGCGCCAGCAAGCGCCAGGGCGCATGGATGGAGCAGATGCAGAGCGCCGGCCTCTACGGCGACGGCAGCATGAAGCGTCCGATCGTCTACAATGTGGGCAATTTCACTCCTCCGGCCGGCGACACTCCCGCGCTGCTCACCATCGACGAGGTGGAGACCACCTTCCATGAGTTCGGCCACGCCCTCCAGGGGATGCTCACCAAGGCTCCCTACAAGAGCCTCGCCGGCACCAATGTAGACCGCGACTATGTGGAGCTCTCCTCACAGTTTAACGAGCACTTCGCCTTCCTTCCCGAGATGCTCAGGGAGTATGCGAAGCATTACAAGACCGGCGAGACCATCCCCGACGAGCTGATCAGGAAGCTCAACGCCTCCTCGAAGTTCAACCAGGGCTTCATGACGACGGAGCTGGCAGGCGCCGCGCTGCTCGACCTCGCATGGGGCGCCACCGACGGCGAGGGCGTCGACGTGCCCTCGTTCGAGGCCGCCTACGCGAAGAAGATCGGCATGCCCGAGGAAATCACCTTCCGCTACCGCTCCCCCTACTTCAAGCACATCTTCGGCGACGACGGCTACGCCTCCGGCTACTACACCTACCTCTGGAGCCAGGTGCTCGAGGCCGACGCGTGGGAGCTCTTCGAGAAGAACGGTCCCTTCGACGCGAAGACAGCGGCTTCCTATAAGAAGAACATCCTGGAGAGCGGCGACACCGAGGACGCGATGGTGCTCTTCGAGCGCTTCCGCGGCCACAAGCCAGACGCGCACGCGTTGCTGCGTCTGCGCGGCTTCGAGAAATAAGCCGACAGCAATACCGCACGACTGACATTCCGGGAGGGACGGCGCCGCAAGGAGCCGTCCCTCCCTCATTTGGCATTAAGGCCGGGTCGGGACAGGAGGCGACCGGAGGAGGCGAGCCTGGCCAGGTGCGTCAGTCGCTCGTGGACGTCGGGGTCATACTTCCTCAGGCTGCTCTTCATGCGGCTGTAGCGGAGATTGTAGTTGGTAAGCTTCATGTCGCAGAGCAACGCTATGACGCGTGGCGAGAAGCCGGCCAGGACATACGTCAGCATCTTCATGTCCCTGTCGTTGGGACGCTTCTCCAGACCACGCAGCTGCGAGAGGAAATAGTCACACCGCCCGTCGAGCACCGACTCAAGATGACCGACGTATTCCGGAGAACGCATCTTCTCGATCTCTTTATTGAACCGCTCGAGCAGCTGACCGTATCCGACCTGCGAGTCATCCATATCCTTCATCCTGAAATATCCTTCGTAGATGGCGTCAAGGGCCTGGAGAGGCTGCCTGATTTTTATGTCGTCGGTAGCCGAGAGCAGTTTCTTCAGCTCCTCGGCCTCCTCCATACCCGACTGCAGCTGTTGGCGCAGCTCCTCCATCTCCTTTCTTGTCTGCACCTCCCGGCTCTGGAGCTCCTCGTTCACCCTCCGGGTCTCAGCCTCCTTTTTCTGCAACTCCTCCTTCTCCTTCCTTGTCGCGGCCTCCTTGATCTCCAGCTTCTCCTTCTCCTTCCTTGTAGCGGCCTCCTTTTTTTGAAGCTCGAGCACCCTTAGGTGGTGTCGCTGCCTGATCAGGAAAAACGCGAAGATACCTGCCATAGCCATAAGGACTACGGCGAAGATAGCGATCAGTTTGATGGTCACGCTCCTGACGCGAGCCCTTTCGGCACGGTCATGCTCGAAATCCCTCTCGATCAGCGACACCTCGTCGCGCATCGCCGCCCTCACATCAGCCCTTTCAAGCTCGGAAAACGTCATGACCTCCTTATAGAAAAGCGGGATATCACCGAGACTGTCGGCAAGATTACGAAGAGCGAAATGATAGGTGGCATCATTGTCATAATCCGGATTAATAAGACGTTCCTGCTCGAGATAATAGGCGGCGCTGTCGTACATGCCGATATTGGTGAACATGTCTGCCACCAACGGCTTGCTCTCGAGCCTGTCTTCCCCCTTCCAGTAAGAGAGTGCCTTCCTGTAATGCTCATATCCTTCATGATGTCTTCCCAAAAGATACAGAGGATATATATATCTGTAGTGTAGCAGTCCGAGTGCCGTAGAGTCCATATTTCTGAAATTATCCCTAAGACTGTCGAGGAGCTCCACAGCCACGCTTTCAGTGGTGTCATCCTGGGAATAAGATCTTGCCGCGCTTATAAGTGAATAGAATTCGTTGTTCTTACGCCCCAACCCTTTAAAAATATGGGCTGCTTTTCTATTATATGATATGGCCTGAGGGTAATTGCTTGCATGGGAATAAATGTCTCCGATCAGATCGTACGCCTTTGCCCTGAAACGTGAATCGTTTGCTTTATCATTCCATTCAAGCGATTTCAAGACATTCTTCATAGCTTCTGGATAGTCATCAGCACGACTCAATATATCAGCCTTATAGAAATATGCCATCACCGCCTCACTGTGCATCTTCTCCTTGTCATAATAATCAGCAACAACACTAATAAGACTATCGTCACATTCTGAAAGCTGACACAAGTTTGCTTTGACATATGTTTTCAGAAGAACCAGTCTTGCCCGCTGAGCATCATCCCTTATTGTATTTGACGGTATGCTTTCAAGTATTGCCAACGCAGAATCGGCATAATCGTCCTTAATCGCTTCAGCCCTGTCGAGAGCCTGCGACACTCTATCTCCGCCACATCCCGCCATAGTAAGGAGAATGCAGCAGACCATAAAAACCAGATGCTTTGGAAAACTCATTATCTTATTGACCCGTCCTGAAAAATGTTGACTGGGATTTGTATTGTTAAATGTTAATATATGTTCAAAGTCCGGAGAGACTTTGAGACATGCAGGTATGAGCCGGAGGTTCCCGGAGGGGTTTGGGGTGCAGTCACCGGGGGCTCGATGCCCCCGGTAGCTGTTATGAGACTTGCAGTGCAATCACCATCAGTCCCATCGGGGTTTGGGTATGCAAATGTACTGAAATTTCTTGACTCACGCAATGTCTTTTAGATAATATTTCTTCCAGAGCCACGGCTCTTTCATTTAAAAATGTCTTGTGCTTCCGAAAAGCCTGTTATTTTATAGCGGGGGAAGTCTGAATGGG